>JACQWB010000122.1 GCA_016209385.1 Candidatus Rokuibacteriota bacterium | reverse complement strand
GTCTACAAGGGGCTCAAGCCGGTCCACTGGTGCATGTACTGCAAGACCGCCCTGGCCCAGGCCGAGGTGGAGTACGAGGAGCACACCTCGCCGTCGGTGTGGGTCAAGTTCCCGGTCAAGTCCGCCTCCTCCGCGCTCGCCCGCGCCCTCAACGGCCGGCCTGCGGCGCTGGCGATCTGGACCACCACGCCCTGGACGCTCCCCGCGAACCTGGCCATCGCCGCCCACCCGACGCAGCCGTACGCCGCGATCGACGTGGACGGGGAGCTGCTGATCGTCGCCGAGGCGCTGGTGGCCGAGACGCTGAAGGCCGCCGGCCGGGACGGCAAAGCCGTGGGACATCCCGTCACCGGCGAGGCGCTCGCCGGGACCGTCTGCGCGCATCCGTGGATCGATCGCGACGTCGTCGTCGCGACGGCGGACTTCGTCGCCATGGACCAGGGGACCGGGCTCGTCCACATCGCGCCCGGCCACGGTGAGGAAGACTACGAGTTCGGCCGCAAGCTCGGGCTTCGGATCTACAACCCGGTGGACGACGACGGCCGCTTCGTCGCCGAGGTGGAGCACTTCGCGGGCCTCACCGTCTGGGACGCCAACCCGCGGATCGTCGCGCACCTGAGGCAGACGGAGAGGCTGCTGGCCTTCCAGGAGATCACCCACACCTATCCCCACTGCTGGCGGTGCAAGAACCCGACCCTCTTTCGGGCCACCGAGCAGTGGTTCATCTCGCTCGACAAGAGCGGCCTCCGGCAGCGGGCGCTCGAGGCCATCCGGAACGAGGTCCGGTGGATCCCGCCGTGGGGAGAGGAACGGATCGCCAACATGGTCGCCACGCGGCCGGACTGGTGCATCTCGCGCCAGCGGGTGTGGGGCGTCCCCATCGTGGCCTTCTACTGCACCGCGTGCGGTGCCCTTCTCCTGGAGGAGCGGCTCGTCGAGCACGTGGCGGGCCTGATGCAAGAGGGAGAAGGCATCGAGCTCTGGTACACCCGCGAGGCCAAGGATCTGCTTCCTCCCGGCACCACCTGCCCGGGCTGCGGTGGGAGCGGGTTTAGAAAAGAAACCGACACCCTGGATGTCTGGATCGACTCGGGCTGTAGCCACGCGGCGGTCCTGGAGACCCGGCCCGACCTCCGGTGGCCCGCCGAGATGTACCTGGAGGGCTCAGACCAGCACCGCGGGTGGTTTCACTCCTCGCTCCTGGAGGCCATCGGCACGCGCGGCGCGCCCCCGTACCGCGAGGTGCTGACCCACGGCTTTATGGTGGATGGCCAGGGGCGGAAGATGTCCAAGTCGCTGGGGAACGTGATCGCGCCCCAGGACGTCATCGGGAAGCACGGAGCCGAGATCCTGCGGCTCTGGGTCGCGGCGGAGGACTACACCGAAGACATCCGGCTCCCCGAGCCCGAAATCATGGGGCACCTCACGGAGGCGTACCGCCGGATCCGCAACACGTGCCGGTTCTTGCTCGGAAACCTCGCCGACTTCGACCCCGACCGCGACCGGGTGCCGTACGGGGAGCTGGAGGAGCTGGACCGCTGGGCGCTCGCCCGCCTGGCGCGTCTCATCGCCCGTGTGCGCCGCGCCTATGAGGGATACCAGTTCCACCAGGTCTACCACGCGCTGACCAACTTCTGCGCGGTGGACCTCTCGGCCCTGTACCTGGACATCCTCAAGGATCGCCTCTACACCTCCGCCCCCGAAGATCCCAGGCGCCGTGCCGCTCAGACCGCCTGTTACGAGATCCTCCTCGCGATCACGCGCCTGATGGCCCCGATTCTGAGCTTCACCGCCGAGGAGGTCTGGGACCACATCCCGGGGAGCGGGAAGCCCGAGAGCGTCCACCTGGTGACCTTTCCGGAAGACCGCGGCGAGTGGCTGGACGAGATCCTGGAGGAGGAGTGGGACCGCCTGCTCGAGGTGCGGCGTGAGGTCGCCCGGGCTCTGGAGGTGGCGCGGCAGCGGCGCATCATCGGGAGCTCCCTCGAGGCCCGCGTGTTCGTGGTCCAGGCGCCGGAGGAGGAATGGATGCCGCTCCTCCGGGCGAAGGGCTCGGGGCTCCTGAAGATGCTGTTCATTGTCTCGGACGTGAGGCTCGAGGAGGCGCCGGCGTCGGGGACCCCGACGCGCTACGAGAGCCAGGACATCCCCGAGCTCGTCATCGAGGTGCTGAAGGCGGACCCTGCGCAGGGCTGGCGCAAGTGCGGGCGCTGCTGGGCCTGGAGCGAGCTGGTCGGGCAGGACCGCGCCCGGCCCACGCTCTGCGAGCGGTGCGCTCCGATCGTGCGATCCCTCGGAGGCGGACTGCGCCCCCCCTTCGAACCTCCCCCGGGGGTTGCGCGGGCATAGCCCGCGCTCGGACAGCGTCCGGTGAGAATCGCGGCGGCGGTCGGGGTGGCGGTGCTCGCCCTGGACCAGCTCACCAAATTCGTGGCCCTGGCTCGCCTGTCCCCGGGAGCGCAGGTCACGCTGGTGGACGGCTTCGCGGCCCTCACCCTGGTGATGAACCCGGGGCTGGCCTTCGGGATGTTCGCGGCCACGCCTCCGGCGTGGCGCTGGCTCGTGTCGCTGCTCTCGCTCGCGGCCCTCTCGGTCCTCGCTGTTCTCGCCGCCCGGCTCCTCCCCGGTGGTGGCTGGCCCGCGGCCGTGAGCCTCGGCCTCATCTTCGGCGGCGCGGTTGGAAACCTGATCGATCGCGGGCGCTTCGGCGCGGTCGTAGACTTCATCGATCTCCACTGGAGGGGCTATCACTGGCCGGCCTTCAACGTCGCGGACTCGGCCATCACGGTCGGGGTAGGACTCCTGGCGTTTCGTTTTCTCGTCTCTTCCAAATCGACGCAGGCCTGACCCGGGCGGTCGGTGTCATGGCCGGCGAGCCTCCAACCGAGTTCTCGGTGGGGCCTGAAGAGGCCGGGCTGAGGCTGGACAGGTTGCTGGTCGCCCGTCTGCCCGAGCTTTCCCGGACCCGGCTCCAGAGTCTCGTGGCGTCCGGCCGGGTCATCGTCGCCGGCGAGCCCAGGAAGGCGGCCTATCGGGTCCGCCCCGGAGAACGCGTCAGCGTGACGGTCCCGCCGCCCGAGCTCGAGCGCCTGGTCCCCGAGGCGGTCCCCCTCAGCATCGTCTACGAGGATGAGCATCTCCTGGTGGTGGACAAGCCCGCCGGGATGGTGGTCCACCCGGGCGCGGGACACACCTCGGGCACGCTGGCGGCCGCGCTGCTCGCCCACGCCCCGTCCCTCGCGGGGGTTGGCGGCCCGGGCCGTCCCGGAATCGTCCACCGCCTGGACAAGGGCACCTCAGGCCTCCTCGTCGTGGCCAAGCGGCCTCGGGCCTATACGGCCCTCGTGAAACAGTTCGCGGCCAGGCGTGTGTCGCGGTGCTACCTGGCCCTCGTCCACGGCGAGCTGACGCCGTCCCGGGGCGTGATCGAGGCGCCGATCGGCCGTCACCCGCGCGACCGCACGCGGATGGCGATCCGCCCGGCGGGCGAGGGGAAGGCCGCGCTCACTCACTACACCGTCATCGAGCGCTTCCCGGGCTTCACGTACCTGGAGGCCAGGCTCGGCACCGGTCGCACGCATCAGATCCGGGTTCACCTGGCATCCCTGGGTCACCCGGTCGTCGGCGACGACACCTACGGGCGACGGGCCATGCCGCGGATCCGGGATCCGATCCTGTCGGCGCTCGTGAATGGCCTCTCCGGGGTCGCGCTCCATGCGGCAACCCTCGGCTTGGTCCACCCGGTCAGCGGCCAGCCGCTCGATTTCACCTCGCCGCTCCCTGATCGGATCGCGCGCCTCCTGTCTCACCTGCGCAACAGGAGGCGGGGGTGACCTGTGTCCTCGCGTCAACGTAGCAGTTCGAGCCGAGGGACGGCGGCCATGCCGGGAGGCAGGCCCGTCACGAGGCGAGGCCCGAGTTGTTGGCGCCGCCGCGCCGCGTTCGGGGGCCGGCATGAAGGGTGCGAGGCCCGCGTGGTATCATGAAACGCACCGGAAGGGGACGCATGCCCGGGGGAAAGCGTAAAGTTCGTTCAGGGCGCTGGCGGGTCGTTGCGATTGGCGGCGGGACAGGCCTGCCCGTCGTCCTGACAGGGCTCAAGCGCGAGATCGGCAACCGGATCGAGTCGCTCACCGCGGTCGTCACGGTCACCGACGATGGCGGCAGCTCGGGGCGGCTCCGGGACGAGCTGAAGATGCTGCCGCCGGGCGACATCCGCAACTGTCTCGTGGCGCTGGCCGAGGTGGAGCCGCTCATGAGCCGCCTCTTCCAGTACCGCTTCCGCGGCGAGGGCGGGCTCGCCGGGCACAGCTTCGGTAACCTCTTCCTCGCTGCGCTGGCTCAGGTGACGGGGGATTTCCTGTCCGCGATTCAGGTCTCCGCCAAGGTGCTCGCGGTAAAGGGGACGATCCTCCCATCCACGCTCGACAACGTCCGCCTGGGCGTCGAGGGTGCTGACGGGTCTGTGGTGATCGGGGAGGAAAAGCTTGCGGAGGTTCCGAAGCCGATCCGGCGCGTCTTCCTCGATCCCGCGGAGTGTCGTCCCCTCCCGGATCTCCTCGAAGCCATTGACCGGGCTCACCTCGTCGTGCTGGGCCCGGGCTCCCTCCTCTCGAGCGTGATTCCGAATCTACTCGTTCAAGGCGTCGCGGATGCGCTGCGCAGCTCGGCAGCGCTCAAGGTGTTCGTCTCGAACCTGATGACCGAGCCGCGCGAGACCGACGGCTTCAGCCTGGCCGACCAGGTCGCGGCGCTCGTGGAGCACGCGGGGCCGGGTGTGGTGGACGGGGTGCTGGTCAACAGCCGACCGCTCGCCGAGCGCGTGCTCGCGCGCTACCGGGCTGCGGGGTCCGCGCCGACGCGCATTGATTATGACCGGGTTGTCCAGTGGGGCGTCCGGATCCACGAAGCCGACGTGCTCGCGCCCGCCGACAAGGTTCGCCACCACCCTCAGCGTCTCGGGCAGGCACTCCTGGAGCTTCTGGACCGCGACGCGGAGAAGGGGCCATGAGCTTCCTCGGAGGGGGGCCACCCACGCCTTCGGCGCGGGTACCCGCCCCTTCCGAACCTCCCCCGTCGATTGTGCCGGCTGAGCCGGCGCTCGAACGCACGTTGCTGAGTCATGGGCGAAGGTAACGCCGTGGACGGGTTGACGACGGTGATCCTCGCGGCGGGCGCGAGCAAACGGATGCGCTCGCAGCGCCCCAAGGTGCTCCACCCGCTCGCCGGGCGACCCCTGGTAGCGTACCCCGTGAACCTCGCTCGGCATCTCGGCGGCAGTATCGTCGTCGTGGTGGGACGGCAGGCCGAGGAGGTGCGCCGGGCGCTGGAGCCCGCCGCGGACCTGACCTTTATCGAGCAGAAGGAACCTCTCGGCACCGGGCACGCGCTCCGCGAAGCCCGCGGAGCCTGCGGCGACGGGGGGGAGACGATCCTGGTCCTTCCGGCCGATCACCCGCTCCTGGCGGAGGCCACGCTCCGGCGCCTCGTCGAGCATCATCGCGCCACCAACGCGGCGGTCACGCTGCTCACCGCCGTGGTCGACGATCCGACGGGGCTCGGACGGATCCTCCGCGACCAGGGCCGGGTCGTCGGGATCGTGGAGGAGCGGGACGCCTACCCGGAGCAGAAGAAGATCAATGAGATCGCGACCGCCATCTACTGCTTCGACCCGACCCTGCTCTGGCCGGCGCTGGAGCAGGTGCGCCCCGAAAATGACCAAGGCGAGTACTACCTGACCGACGTGGTCGAGATCCTCGCCCGACAGGGGAAGAAGGTCGAGGCCGTTCCGACCTCTGATCCCGCCGAGGCGCTCACGATCAACAACCGGAAGCAACTCGCCCAGGTAGCTGCGCTCCTTCGTGGGCGCGTCCTGGATCGCCTCATGGCCGAGGGTGTGACGGTACTGGATCCGGCGACGACCTACGTCGACGACACGGTGTCGGTGGGGCCGGACACGGTCATCTATCCCGGGGTCGTGCTGGAGGGGGTCACCGCCATCGGCCCCGAATGCGTGATCGGGCTCGGCTCGGTAGTCGTGTCCAGCCGTCTGGGCGACCGGGTGGTGTTGAAGCCCTACTGTATCCTCACGGAGGCGGTCGTCGAAGACGAGGCGGCCCTGGGTCCCTTCTGTCATCTTCGCCCCGGATGCCATATCGGGCCAAAGGCCGAGATCGGGAACTTCGCCGAGCTGAAGAAGTCGCGGGTCGGCCGCCGCACCAAGATTCATCATGTTTCCTATGTCGGCGACGCCACGGTGGGGGATGAGGTCAACATCGGCGCCGGGACCATCACCTGCAACTACGACGGCGTGGCGAAGCACGAGACCCGGATCGCCGATCGCGCCTTCGTCGGGACCAACTCGAGCCTGGTCGCCCCGATCACCATCGGCGAGGGCGCCTACGTGGGCGCCGGCTCCACGATCACCAAGGACGTGCCGCCGGGGGCGCTCGCGGTGGGGCGCGGACGGCAGGTCGTCAAGGAAGGGTGGGCCGCGCGCCGGCGGAAGAAAAGGAAAGAGCAGGAATGACGGTAGAGATGGGTGTTCGAGCGCGGGCTTTGCCCGCGCAGATTAATTCGGGCCTCGCGCGGCGGCGGGCCTGCCTCACGGCAAGGCCGACGCCGCCACGCTCGAACTACAGTGGGGGGAGGCATCGGAAGGGGCGGGTAGCCGGGCGTCCACGCCGAAGGCGTGGGGGTGCCTGGGTGGCCCCCCTCCGAGATTAGCTATGTGCGGGATCGTGGGATACGTCGGTGAGCGGAGCGCCGTGGGCATCATCCTGGACGGCCTGAAGCGCCTGGAGTACCGCGGCTACGACTCGGCGGGCGTCGCGGTCCTGGGCGCCCGGGGCCTCCAGGTGAGGCGGAGCGCGGGAAAGATCAAGACGCTGGAGGGGATCCTGAAAGAGCAGCCGGTCGCGGGGAGCGTCGGTGTCGGCCACACGCGCTGGGCAACCCACGGGCGCCCCTCTGAGGAGAACGCGCACCCCCACACCGACTGCACCGGGAGCCTGGTCGTTGTTCACAACGGGATTCTGGAGAATTACTTGCCGATAAAAGAGCGGCTCCACGCCGAAGGGCACCGCTTCAGCTCGGAGACCGACACCGAGGTGCTCGCCCACCTGGTCGAGCGCCACCTCCGCGACACCACCCGGCTCGACGAAGCGGTGCGGCGCGCCCTCCGTGAGCTCAAGGGCTCGTACGCGATCGGGGTCGTGTCGACCCACGCCCCCGACCGGCTGGTCGCGGCGAAGACCGGCGCCGGCAGCGTCGTCGTGGGGTTGGGTTCGGGGGAGACCTTCGTCGCCTCGGACATCCCGGCCATCCTGTCACACACACGCGACGTGGTGATCCTGGAGGACGAGGAGGTGGCCGTGGTCAGGCGCGAAGGGGTCGAGGTCTCCACCCTGAGCGGAGAGCCCGTCCAGCGCACCCCGACCCGCATCCTCTGGGATCCCATCATGGCCGAGAAGGGCGGGTACCGCCACTTCATGCTCAAGGAGATCTTCGAGCAGCCGCGCGCGGTGACCGACACGTTCCGCGGGCGGGTCGTCCCCGAGAGCGGAAGCCTGATCCTGCCCGATACGAACCTGGACCCCTCGACGCTTGAGGCCGTCCAGCGCATCGTGCTCCTGGCCTGCGGGACGTCCTACCATGCGGCCGTCGTCGGGCGGCACATGCTGGAGCGGCTCGCGGGAATCCCCTCCGAGGTGGACCTCGGCTCCGAGTTCCGCCACCGGGACGCGCCGGTTGGGCCCGAGACCCTGGTCGTCGCCATCTCCCAGTCCGGGGAGACCGCGGACACCCTCGGCGCGGTGAAGACCGCCCGGGCCAAGGGGACGCCGGTCCTCGCCATCACCAACGTGGTGGGCTCGGCGCTCGCGCGCGAGGCCACCGGGGTCCTCTACACCCACGCCGGTCCCGAAATCGGTGTGGCCTCGACCAAGACCTTCACCGCGACCATGGCCGCGTGCTACCTCCTGGCGCTCCACCTCGGCCGGCAGCGCGGTTCGCTCACGGCGGAGGAGGGGCGCAAGCGGATCCAGGATCTGCTGGAGATCCCGCGGTTGATGGAGGCGACCCTGGAGCTGGACGCCCAGCTGGCCGACCTCGCCCGCGAGCTGTTCCAGTACAGGAACTTCCTCTACCTGGGGCGCGGCATCCACTACCCCATCGCGCTCGAGGGGGCCCTCAAGCTGAAGGAGCTCTCGTACATCCACGCCGAGGGCTACCCCGCGGGCGAGATGAAGCACGGCCCCATCGCGCTGATCGACGAGAGCATGCCCGTGGTGGCGGTGGCCCCACGCGACGGGACCTACGAGCGGATGCTGGGGAACATCGAGGAGGTCCGGGCGCGTGACGGCCGGGTGATCGCGGTCGCTCATACAGGGGATCGCGAGATCTCAGCGCGGGCCGATCGCGTCGTGTACGTCCCCGCGACCGTGGACCTGCTCTCGCCGATCCTGATGGTGCTTCCGCTCCAGCTCCTCGCCTACCACGTGGCGGTCCGCCGCGGGTGCGACGTGGACCAGCCGAGGAACCTGGCGAAGAGCGTGACGGTGGAGTAGCAATGCGATCGGCCCACGCCGGGCATGTCACGCTCGCTCAGACCTCCTCGCCTCGACGGCGCACCCACGCCCTCCGGCGCACCCGGGCCTCTGGCCCGGGTACCCGCCCGGCTCGGGCGCTTTTGCTGGTCCCCCCATCCCCCCGCTGCGGGGGTTAGTCCTCGCAGCCCAACTCGGTTGAGCCGCTCGGAGCGCTCCAGCGCTCTGCGCTTTGCCGCCGCCGGGCACCACCGAAGGTGGTCGCGTCGGATTCGCTCGGTGGGACACCCCGGTGTGGGCCGCCTGTGGTATCGTAAAAGCCCATGCCGCGCCCTCCGGTGGACGCCGATGCGATCCTGCGTGAGCTGAACCCTCCCCAGCGGGAGGCGGTCACCGCGACGGAGGGACCGCTCCTGGTCGTCGCCGGGGCCGGGAGCGGGAAGACCCGGGTCATCGCGCACCGGATCGCGTACCTCCTGGCGGTCAAGGGCGTCCACCCCCGGAACGTCCTGGCCGTGACCTTCACGAACAAGGCCGCGGAAGAGATGCGCCGCCGGGTCGAGGACCTGCTCCTCCCGTTTGGGATCCGGCCCCCCTTGATCGCCACCTTTCACTCGACCTGCGTCAGAATCCTCCGCGAGCACGTCCGGCACCTCGGGCTGTCGCCGAGCTTCGTGATCTACGACGAGGACGATCGCCTGACGCTGGTCAAGGAGTGCCTGCGGGCGGAGGAGCTGGACGAGCGGGCGCTGCCGGCGGCGCAGGTCATCCACGCGATCAGCCACGCCAAGAACCAGATGCTCGCGCTGGAGCAGGTCGAGCGCGAAGCGCGGACGCCGCGCGAGCACCAGATCGCGCTCCTCTTCCGGCGCTACCAGGCGCGGCTGGCCGAGGCGCGCGCCCTCGACTTCGACGACCTGCTGCTCGTCACGGTCCGGCTCTTCGAGAAGGTGCCCGAGGTCCTGGCCTGGTACCGCGGCCTCTGGAGATACCTCCTGGTGGACGAGTACCAGGACACCAACCGCGCCCAGTACCGGATCGTCCAGCTCCTCACCGCCGAGCACCGGAACCTCTGCGTCGTCGGCGATGACGACCAGTGCGGGGTGGGAGGGACTTTGATTGGCACCCCCGAAGGACCAAAGCCTGTTGAAGAGATCCGGGAGGGCGGACTGGTGGTAGCTGGCTCTGGCTGGAATTCAACCAGCCTAGCTAAAGTCGAAGCCGTAAGGCGGAACGAGTTCGATGGAACGGTTATCTCGATTAAGACGGAGGATGGCGGTGAACTGAGGGCCACGCCAAACCACCTCCTCTTCGCCAGGCTCGAACCCGATCCCAAGCGGCATTACGTCTATCTGATGTATCGGAATAACTTCGGTTACCGTATTGGGATCACTCGCGGCGTACGAGCCGGAGATTCGGGCGCAATTGTTTCCGGTTTAAAGATCCGGGCAAACCAGGAAGTCACAGATAAGCTATGGATTCTGACCGTATGCGATTCTGCAGCGGACGCCCAGTACTCCGAGTCGTACTTCGCGGCATTGTACGGCCTGCCGACTATGGTCTTTCACCTACGAGGCCGAAGAATGGCCCTCACGCAGCGCCATATCGATCGCCTCTTCAAAGAGATCGACACGCGGTCGCGAGCTGAAGGGTTGATGACGGACCTCTTCCTGTTCCCCGAATACCCGCATCACAGACCGCGTGCCGTCACGCGCGGGGGAATTTCGCGGAAGATCGTTGGCTTTACGATGTTTGGGGATCCCAGGCCGCACCAGAAGCGTCCGTGGCACGAGCATCGTATCCAGCTGGTCAGCTCCGATGGATCGTCGCGGGAGGCTGTTTCGCTCGTTGCAAAAGCGCGAAGCGGGAAGCTGCGAACGTGGCGAGTGGAAACATCGCGGAAAGACTATGACAAGGGCGTGGCATTCGCGAGGAGCCTGTGTCAGGTCGCGGACGCGGACCTGGTGCTTCGGGCGAGGATGACGCGGGGAAAAGCATTTCAGCTTATGCCAGCAAGTCATATCCGTCCTGGAATGGTGGTCCCGGCGCTACGCGATGGGAACGCATGTGAAACGAGAGTTTCGGCGGTTGAGTTCCAGCGCTATCGGGGACCGGTATACGACCTGTCCGTTGAGAATCTGAAAAATTACGCCGCCAATGGTTTGTTAGTCCACAATTCCATCTATAGATGGCGTGGCGCCGACCTTCGAAACATCCTGGACTTCGAGCGCGACTTTCCGGGGTGTCGCGTGGTGAAGCTCGAGCAGAACTACCGCTCCACGAAGCGGATCCTCGGCATCGCGGATCGGGTGATCGCCAACAACGTGGGACGGAAGGCCAAGACCCTGTGGACGGAGAACCGGGAGGGGGAGCCGGCAGCGGTCTACCGGGCCTGGGACGAGCACGACGAGGCCACCTTCGTCGCCGCGACGATCCGCCGCCTCCGCGCCGAAGGGACGACAGAGCGGGAGACCGCGGTCTTCTACCGGACGAACGCCCAGTCGCGGGTGCTCGAGGAGGCGCTCAGGCTGGCCGGCATCCCGTACGTGATCGTCGGCGGAGTCCGCTTTTACGAGCGCAAGGAGATCAAGGACACGCTGGCCTACCTCCGTCTGGTCGTCAACGTGAGCGACGACGTCGCGTTCCGCCGCGCGATCGCGGCGCCGAGCCGGGGCATCGGCAAGGCCAGCCTGCTTCGCCTGGAGCAGGCGGCGAAGCTCGCGGGAACCTCCCTGCTCGAGGCGTGCCCGCGGCTGCCGCCCGACCTCGGCGGTAAGCCGCGGCGGGGCCTTGAGGAGTTCGCCCGGTTGATCGCCGACCTCGGAGCGAGGAAGGCGGCGGTGCCGGTCCCGCAGTTCATCGACGAAGTGCTGACCGCCTCCGGCTACCGGGAGGCGCTCAAGCAGGAGCGGACTGCGGAGGCCGAGGAGCGGCTGGAAAACCTGGAGGAGCTGGTCGCCGCCGCGGAGGAGTTCCAGCGCGCCCGGGGGGAGGCGACCCTGGAGGCGTTCCTGGACACGGTCTCGCTCGTCTCCGACGTGGACGAGCTTCCGGAGGAGCGCGGCGCGGTGACCCTCATGACGCTCCACTCCGCCAAGGGGCTCGAGTTCCCGGTGGTCTTTCTCACCGGGATGGAGGAGGGTGTCTTTCCCCACATCAAGTCCCTCAACGACATCGAGGAGCTGGAGGAGGAGCGCCGGCTCTGCTACGTCGGGCTCACGCGGGCCAAGACCCGGCTCTTCCTCTCCTACGCGCTCCACCGCCGCCTGCACGGCTACGGCCTGGGCGAGCCGTCGCGCTTCCTCCTGGAGATCCCGGAAGACCAGGTCGTCCTGCTCAACGGTTCCGCACCCGCGCGCCCCGCCGCTCCCCCGGATACCGCGGGGCCTGGAGACGAGGAGTTTCCCCTCCGCGTGGGCGCGCGGCTGCGCCATGCCCGGTGGGGCGAGGGGCTCCTGGTCGGGATCGAGCGCGATGGCTCCGACGTGATCGTCACCGTCCACTTCGGGAGCGTGGGCCGGAAGCGGCTCTCCCTCCAGTACGCTCAGCTCGAGGAGATCTGACGTGGGCCTGCGGGTCCTGTCCCGGCGATCACCCCCGCCGTGCTCGCGTCACCCATCCCCCCGTGGGGAACCCCTGCCGCTCCACGCGGCGGGGGGCCTCATCGCCCTGCCACCCGCAGGTCCCAGAGCGTTTGCTGGCATGTGGCGGCGGCTTCGGCGCTTCGTCCTCGTCGCGGTGTGGCTCAGGGACAAGCGGAGGCTTTGACGCGGTAGCACCATGGCCGAGCCGAAGATGACGCTTGCAGAAGTCGAGCATGTGGCGCGGCTGGCGCGGCTCGACCTCTCCGAGGCCGAGAAGGAGCGCATGCGCTCCCAGCTCGACGCGATCCTGACTTACATCGACAAGCTCCGCCGGCTCGAGACCGAAGGCGTCGAGCCGATGTCCCATGCCGTCCCCATCGTGAACGTGATGCGGGAGGACGAGGTGCGCCCCTGCTTTTCCGTCGGTGAGATGCTCGCCAACGCCCCCGAGCGGGACGGTGACCTCTTCCGCGTACCCAAGATCATCGAGGAGTAGGGACGGAGGTCCGATGCAGGATCCGAGCGCGCTGACGATCCACGAGATCGCCGACCGGTACATGAGCGGCGAGACCACTCCCTCGCAGGTTGCTCAGGCCTACCTCGCCCGCATCGACGCCCTGGACGCGAGCGTGCGGGCCTATCTGACCGTGACCCGCGAGCAGGCGCTGGCTCAGGCCGACGCAGCAGACAAGCGGATGAAGGCGGGTAACCCCCTCGGACCGCTCGACGGCGTTCCGCTCGCGATCAAGGACGTGATCTGCACCCGCGGCGTCCGGACCACCTGCGGCTCGAAGATCCTGGAGAGGTTCGTCCCTCCCTACGACGCCACCGTGGTGGAGCGCCTCAACGCGGCCGGCGCGGTGATCCTCGGGAAGGCCAACATGGACGAGTTCGCGATGGGCTCCTCGACGGAGAACTCGGCCTTCTTCCCGACGCGGAACCCGTGGGACCTGGACCGTGTCCCGGGCGGCTCCTCCGGAGGGTCCGCCGCAGCCGTGGCGGCAGACCTCGCAGCCGGGGCTCTGGGAACCGACACGGGTGGGTCGATCCGGCAGCCGGCTGCCTTCTGCGGCATCGTGGGCCTCAAGCCGACCTACGGACGCGTCTCCCGCTACGGGCTGGTGGCCTTCGCCTCGTCCCTCGACCAGATCGGGCCTCTCGCCAAGGACGTAGCCGATGCCGCGCTTCTCCTCCAGGCCACCGCCGGCCACGACCCCATGGATTCCACGTCCGCCGACGTGCCGGTCCCCGATTACCTGGCGGCGCTCGGCCAGGGGGCCACCGGCCTCCGCCTCGGCATCCCCAGCGAGTACTTCATCGAGGGGATGGACCCGGAGGTCGACCGGGTCGTGCGGGAGGCGGTCCGCGTGCTCGAGACGCTCGGCGCGCGGACCGAGCCGGTCTCGCTCCCGAGCACCGACTACGCCCTGGCGGCCTACTACCTGATCGCTCCCGCCGAAGCCTCATCGAACCTCGCACGCTACGACGGGGTCAAGTACGGGTATCGCGCCCGGGGCGGCAAGGACCTCGTCGAGATGTACGGGCGGACCCGGGCCCACGGGTTCGGCGCCGAGGTGAAGCGGCGGGTCATGCTGGGGACCTACGCGCTGTCGGCCGGCTACTACGAGGCGTACTACGGCAAGGCCCAGCGGGTCCGGACGCTGGTGCGCAGGGACTTCGAGCAGGCCTTCGCGCGCGTCGATCTGATCGTCTGCCCGACCACCCCCAACGTGGCCTTCAAGCTCGGCGAGAAGGAGGACCCGCTCCAGATGTACCTGAACGACATCTTCACGATCCCGGTGAACCTGGCAGGGCTGCCGGGCATCTCGCTCCCGTGCGGCTTCACCCTCGCCGGGCTCCCCATCGGCCTCCAGCTCATCGGCAAGCCCTTCGACGAGGCGACCCTCCTCCGGGTCGCGTACGCCTACGAGCAGGCCACCGACTGGTGTCGAAAGAAACCTGCCTTTAGCAATGGATGACACGTTTACTTCCTTGATGCTGGAGAAACTTCCACGCCTGTCGGGTCTCGTGGGCGGTCGCGAGGTTCAGCGGGTGGGAATGGTGCCGCTTTGGCAGGTGGAGCGAGATCTGGAACTTTTGACCCGATACGTTCTGTGGGCGGAAATCGCCAGGGGAACCGACACAGGCGGATGCCCAGGGCGCGCTCCGGGACGCAAAGGCGATAGTTGCTGAAATTCGAGAAAAGATAGGTGGGAAGAAGTGACTGACTACGAGGTCGTCATCGGGCTGGAGGCCCACGTCCAGCTCGCCACCCGCGCGAAGCTCTTCTGCGGCTGCCCGGCGGCGTTCGGCGGGGCGCCGAACAGTCAGACGTGCCCGGTCTGCCAGGGCATGCCGGGCGTGCTTCCCGTGATCAACCGGCGCGCCGTCGAGTTCGCGATCCGCACGGCGCTGGCGCTCCACTGCCGGATCAACCCCGCGTGCCGCTTCGCCCGGAAGCACTACTTCTACCCGGATATGCCGAAGAACTACCAGATCAGCCAGTACGAGGAGCCGCTGGCCTCCGAGGGGTGGCTGGACCTCGATGCGGCCGGCAGCACGCGACGGGTCGGGATCCAGCGGCTCCACGTCGAGGAGGATGTCGGAAAGCTCCTCCACGAGGGCGGGGCCTTCGAGACGGCGAGCTTCAGCCTCGTGGACTTCAACCGGAGCGGGGTGCCGCTCATGGAGATCGTCTCCAAGCCGGACCTCCGCTCCGCCGAGGAGGCGGCGATTTATCTGAGGGCGCTCCGCGCGATTCTCGTCTACCTGGGCGTATCGACCGGGAACATGGAGGAGGGCTCGCTCCGCTGCGACGCCAACATCTCGCTGCGCCGCCCCGGCTCGTCCGACTTGGGCACGAAGGTCGAAATCAAGAACATGAACTCCTTCAAGCACGTCCAGCATGCCCTGGAGTACGAAGCGCAGAGGCAGGCCAGAGCCCTCGTCACGGGCGAGAGGATCGTCCAGGAGACGCGCCTCTGGGAGGCGACTCGGGGCTACACCCGTTCGATGCGCTCCAAGGAGTACGCGCACGACTACCGCTACTTCCCCGAACCCGACCTGGTTCCGCTCGAGGTCGATCCGATCTGGGTCGAGAGCCTCCGCGCGACACTCCCCGAGCTGCCGGCCGAGCGGAGGCAGCGCTTCGCGAGCCAGTACGCCCTCCCGGCCTACGACGCTGCGCTCCTCTGCCAGAGCCGGGCCCTGGCCGGCTACTACGAGGCGGCTGTCGCCGCGTACCCGAAGCCGAAGGTCGTGGCCAACTGGGTCATGTCTGAGCTCTTGCGCGAACTGCCGGGCGATGACGAGGCCACGGTCGCGGCCTGCCCGGTCCCGCCGAAGAGCCTGGCGCGCCTGCTGGCGCTGATCGACGAGGGCACCATCAGCGGCAAGATCGCCAAGGAGGTCTTCGAGAAGATGTATCGCTCCGGTCAGGATGCCGAGACGATCGTCAAGCGCGAGGGGCTCGTCC
>JACQWB010000121.1 GCA_016209385.1 Candidatus Rokuibacteriota bacterium | reverse complement strand
TCCGACGGATCTAGACCGGTGGGAGGGCTTCTGGTAGTGTCTCGGCGATGCTGCTGACGACGATCGCGGGGAGCCTACCCAAGCCGTCCTGGCTCGCGGCGCCCGAGCGGCTCTGGGCGCCCTGGCAGCTTTCGGCCGACCAGCTCGGGGAGGGCAAGCGCGACGCGGTCCTGGTCGCGCTGAAGGAGCAGGAGGTCGCCGGCATCGACATCGTCACCGACGGGGAGCAGTCGCGGCAGCACTTCGTCCACGGGTTCCTCGAGCAGATCGAGGGCGTCGATTTCGCGCGGCGGGCGACGATCGGGATCCGGGCGAACCGCTACGCGGCCGAGGTGCCCACGGTGGTGGGGCCGATCCGGCGGAAGGGGCCCGTCCATTCCGAGGACGTCCGCTTTGCGCGGGCGCACACGCAGAAGAAGCTCAAGTTCACCATTCCCGGCCCCATGACCATCGTGGACACGCTCGCCGACGAGCACTACCGGGACCGGCCGCGCCTGGCGATGGAGTTCGCGCGGCTGATCAACGCCGAGGCGCGCGAGCTGGCGGCGCTCGGGGTGGACGTCCTCCAGCTGGACGAGCCCGCCTTCAACGTGTATTTGGACGACGTGAAGGCGTGGGGCATCGAGGCCCTCCACGCGGCGATCGAAGGCCTCGCCTGCAAGACCGCGGTGCACATCTGCTACGGGTACGGGATCAAGGCCAACATCGAGTGGAAGCAAGCCCTCGGGAGCGAGTGGCGGCAGTACGCGGAGACCTTCCCGCTCCTGGCGGCCAGCCGGATCGACCAGGTGTCGCTCGAGTGCGCGAACTCCCGGGTCCCGCTCGCGCTGATCGGGCTCCTGAAGGGCAAGGACGTGATGGTGGGAGCGATCGACGTCGCGACGAACGAGGTCGAGTCGCCGGAGCAGGTGGCAGACACGATCCGGAAGGCGATGGCCTTCGTCCCGCCCGAGCGGCTCTACCCGTGCACGAACTGCGGGATGGTGCCGCTCCCCCGCTATGTGGCACGCGGAAAGCTGGGCGCCCTCGCCGCGGGGGCCGCGCTGGTTCGGCGGGAGCTGGGCGGGTGAGAAGCGGGCGATCGGTTGGCGGCGTCGCGGGGGTCGTCGTCCTGGGCGGCCTGGTTTTCGTCGCCTCCTGGGGCTGCTCCAGGGCCCCCGAGCGCCAGTGGCAAAAGATGGGGGACCGGCCTTACACGATGGCCGAGTTCCAGCGCGACAGGGCCGAATGCACCCGGGGGAAGCAGCTCGACTTCGACTGCATGCGCTCCCGCGGCTGGGTGGATGTGAGTCCCGATCGCCCCAAGCAGGCTCCCTCCGAGGCCGAGCGGGAACGCCGGTACTGAGCGTGACGATCCCGGTCCGCGGCGTCCTTCTCGACTTCGGCGGCGTCCTCTGGAACATGCGCTGGGACATCGCGTCGGAGCTCGAGCAGGCCCACGGGCTCCAGCGAGGAACGCTCTTCGAGACCCTGTACCGCACCCCGACCTGGCGCGAGATCGAGCGCGGGCGGGGGGAGCGGCAGGCCTGGCTGGAGGAAGCCCACCGGCTCCTCGAGGCCCGGGCGGGCCGGCCTCAGCCGAGGCTCCACGAGGCCTGGCGCGCGCGCCAGCACCTGATCCCGGAGAACCTGGCGCTGGTTCGAGCCTTGCGGCCGGCCTATCGCGTCGGGATCCTCTCCAACGCCGACGCGACGCTGAGGGAGCGCCTGCGCGACGGGCTGGGGATCCACGATCTCTTCGACGCCGTGATCTGCTCGGCGGAGGTGGAGATGGCCAAGCCCGACCCCGCGATCTACCGCCTGGCGGCCGATCGGCTGGGGCTCCCGCCCGAGGCATGCGTGTTCGTCGACGACCACGAGCCCAACGTGGCCGCCGCCGAGCAGGTCGGCATGCGCGCGCGGCTCTTCCGCGTGGATCGCGGCCATGCGCTGGCGGACGCCCTCGCCGCCCTCGGCGTCACGCTGCCCCGGGCGTAGCCGGGTGGCCGGCCTGACCGGGGCGACCCGGCTCCTCCTCCCGCTCTGCCTCCTCGCGGCATCGGTCCAGCTCGCGCCGGCGGAGCGGATCTTCTACCGCGGCGGACTCTGGCTCGAGACGTCGGCGTCGGTCCAGCGGCTGTCCCTCCACGGCGTCCTCGAAGCCTGGGAGCGGATCGCTCGAAGCGCTGAGGCCGGCGAGCTCTCGCTCCGCCAGCGCGAGGCGGTGCGCCTCCACGAGTGCCTGACGCGGCGCTCCCACGGCGAGCTCCTGGAGCGCGTGGCCGAGCTGAGCCGGGCGCAGCCCGACAGGGTTTACTACTCGCTGTCCGACTTCATCGCCGAAGGGCTCAAGGATCTCTGCCCCGGCCCGTGAGCGCGGCGCGGGAGCCAACCTTGACGATGCCGGAGCCCTCGGGTAAGAGTATCCCCACCGCCGTGGCGGCTCGACGAGGAGCTGATGGAGAGGATCGAGCAGCGGATCATCATAGTGCTGGTCGCCCTCGTGGGGGTCCTGGCCCTGGGGACGCTCGGGTACGTGGTGATCGAAGGGTGGCCGGTCTTCGATGCGCTCTACATGACGGTCATTACGTTGGGCACGGTCGGCTACGGGGAGACCCATCCGCTGTCCACGGTCGGCCGGGCCTACACCATCGTGCTCATCCTGGTCGGTCTCGGGGTGATGGGGTACGGAGTGAGCACGGTGACGGCGTTCTTCGTCGAGGGAGATCTCGCTGATCTCCTGGGGAAGCGCAAGATGGAACGAAAGATCAAGGGTCTTCGCGATCACGTGATCCTGATCGGCGCAGGGGAGACCGGCAAGCACATCGCCCAGGAGCTGCTCAAGACCGGCACTCCCTTCGTGGTCGTTGACCGCGACGCCGAGCAGGCGGCGACGCTGGAGCGGCTCGGGCAGGTGCTCTACCTCGTCGGGGACGCGACCGACGGAGAGGTGCTCCAGCAGGCGCAGATCGAGTACGCCCGGGGGCTCATCAGCTCCGCCCCCTCGGACAAGGACAACCTGTTCGTGATCCTCACCGCGCGCGAGCTGCACCCGAGTCTCCGGATCGTCTCCCGGGTCACCGCGGACGACTCGAGGCCGAAGCTGCTCAAGGCCGGCGCCGACGCGGTCGTCTCGTCCAACCTGATCGGCGGCCTCCGGATGGCCTCGGAGATGCTGCGTCCGCACGTGGTCTCCTTCCTGGATGCCATGCTTCGCGCGACCGCGGAGAGCGCGGTGCGCGTGGAGGAGGTCCAGGTTCCACCGACCTCGCCCTGGGTGGGCCGCTCGCTGGAGGATGTGCAGGTCCGGGAAAGGGTGGGGGTCGTCGTCTTTGGCCTCCGGGAGGGCGCGACCGGCAAGTACGTGTTCAATCCCGCGCCGAGCGCCCGGCTTGACGCCGGCGACATCCTGATCTGCTGCGCCGACCGTGAGCAGCTCGCCTCGCTCCGCCGCCTTGTCTCCGGCGCCTAGCGACCTCGGGATTCCGCCTGTGGCTCCCGCCACCCGCTCGCGGGCCGGGTGATGAGCGCTCAGGCTCATCCGGCCATCGCGCAGGCACTTCGGGAGGGACGCGCGGTCCTGACCGAACCTGAGGCGGCCCAGGTCCTCGCGGCCTACGGGATCCGCCAGCCGCGCGAGGCCGTCGCGACCACGGAGGCGGATGCGGTAGAAGCGGCCCGCCGCCTGGGCTTCCCTGTTGTGCTCAAGCTCTGCTCGCCCGATGTGCTCCACAAGACCGAGGCGGGGGGCGTCAAGCTGGGCCTCGGCGATGCCGACCAGGTGCGCCGGGCCTTCGAGGAGCTGAGGGCGATCGCGGCTGCCAGAGGCGCCCGCTTCTCGGGTGTGCTGGTGCAGGAGCAGGTGGCGGGGGACGTGGAGGTGATCGTCGGCGCGCGCCACGATCCGACGTTCGGGCCTGTGGTCCTGGTGGGCCTCGGAGGAGTTCTCGCCGAGCTTCTGAAGGACACGGCGCTCCGCCTCGCCCCGGTCTCCCCGGACGCGGCTCGCCGGATGCTCGCCGAGCTCAGCGGCTACCAGCTCCTGACTGGCTTCCGCGGCAGGCCCGCGGTGGACCTCGATGCTCTCGCCGGCCTCATCGCTACGGTGAGCCGCCTCGCCTCAGAGCTTCCCCTCGCCGAGCTCGACTTGAACCCGGTCATCCTCAAGGCGGGCGGTCGCGGCGCTGTCGCGGTTGATCGGCGCCTCATTCTGAGGGATCCGGCCCCTGAGGCAGTTTCGCAAGCCCCCGGCGATGCGCGCGAAGCTGTCCGGCGGCTTCTGAGCCCGTCCTCGGTCGCCGTGGTCGGCGCTAGCCGCGACCTCGCCAAGGTCGGCGGGAGACTGATCAACTTTCTGACGCGGCACGACTACCCCGGCAAGATCTTCGCCGTGAACCCTCGCGGCGAGGCCATCGGTCCCATCCCCACGGTGAAATCGGTCCAGGAGCTTCCCGAGCCCGTGGACCTCGCGTGCATCGTCGTGCCCGCCGAGGCGTGCGAGGAGACGATTCGCGCGTGCGGCGCCAGGGGAGTGAGCTCGGCGATCATCTTTACCTCGGGCTTCGCCGAGGCGGGGAACGACGCGGCCGAGCGCCGTCTCGTGGAGGCAGGCCGCGCCGCGGGCGTCCGCTTCTGCGGCCCGAACTGCCTGGGGGTCCTGAACCCCGAGGCCCGCTTCTTCGCCTCCTTCAGCGGCGCGCTCAATATGCCGCCGCTCGCCGGCGGCGAGATCGCCTACGTCTCCCAGAGCGGCGCCCTCGGCGGCTCCTTCCTGACCCGGCTCTGGGACCGCGGGATCGCGGTGAGCCGCTTCGTCTCCGTCGGGAACCAGGCCGACCTCGACATGGCCGATTACGTGGACGCGCTGGTGGACGACCCCGCCGCGAAGGTGATCGTGCTCTTCCTCGAAGGCGTCGTCGACGGCCGAAAGCTCTGTCGGGCCCTCGCGCGTGCGCGCGAAGCCGGGAAGCCCGTGGTCGTCTACAAGGCCGGACGGACCCGGGAGGGCGCGGCCGCGATCCGCTCCCACACCGGCGCCCTCGCCGGCGACGACGCCGTCTACAGCGCCGCGCTCCGCCAGTCGGGAGCGCTGCGCGTCGCCGACATGTCCGCGCTCTTCGAGGCCGCCGTCGCGCTGGCGTGGCAGCCGCCGCCCCGGGGCCCGCGCGTGGGGATCATCTCCACCTCGGGCGGGGCGTGCGGGATCCTGGCCGACGAGTGCCACCGCTACGGCTTCGAGGTCCCCGAACTGCCCGAAGCCACGCGCAAGCGCGTCGAGGCCGAGATCCCGGGCTTCGGCGTCTCGCGCAACCCGATCGACGTCACGGCCCAGATGCTGGCGCGCCCCTCCATGTTCCGCAGTACGCTGGGCATTCTCGCCGAGGAGCCCGGGATCGACGCCATCCTCCTGATGCTGACCACGCTCACCGACCCCCTCGCCGAGCAGGTCGCCGAGGACGTGGCCGCCGCCGTCAGGGGCCTCACCAAGCCCGTCCTCATGGGCTGGATCGTGACCCCCTCGCTCGCGAGGAAGGGGATGGCCAGGATCATCGAGGCGAAGATCCCCCTCTACGACAGCCCCGAGCGCGTCGTCCTGGCCCTCCACGCCCTCGCCGAGTGGCAGCGCGGCCGAGCGTAGCAGCAGATAACGATTGTATTGACAATACAATACCGGTACCCTTGGGTGCACGTTTGACCATAGGAGGGCGCCGATGAGTGAAGGACCCTTTTTGAACATCAAAGCCTCGAAAGAGCTGATAGACCGCCTGGACGACTACCGGTTTGCCACGCGCAAGCCGTCCCGGGCGGAAGCCGCACGTGAGCTTCTGGACAGGGCGTTGAAGAGCTTCTTCGAAGCGTCCCGCGCGGAGCCGGTACGGCCCGGCGACCCGGACTACCGGCTTGTTCGTTCCCGCCAGCGTGAGCCTCTGGAGCCGCTCCCTATCCGGGAGATCGAGGCGCGCCTCGCCCGGCTGAAGAGGGCCAAAGCGGGGTGAGACTCCGGATCCGGCGGCGAGCGAAGAAGGAGCTGCTGGACATCGATGATGATGCTACCTTCTTCGCGGTCGTTCGGGCCATCCTGGACCTAGAGGCGAACCCCAGACCTCGCGGCTATGACAAAGTCGAGGGGCAGGAGAATATCTATCGGATCTGGGTGGGCCGGGACTGGCGCGTTCTCTACTCCATCAATGCGGAGCGCAACCAAGTGATCATTGAAGCCATAAGGAAGAAGGACGAGAGGACTTACCGTTAGTGCGAAGAAAGCCCGTGCCCCGCGTCATCCTGATCAGCATCGACGGCCTCGCGGCGTTCTACTGGCGCGATCCGCGCGTCAGGATCCCCGCGCTCAGGGCCCTGGCGGACCGAGGCGTCGTGGCGCGCGGGATGGAGGCGGTTTTCCCGACCACCACCTGGCCCACCCACGTCAGCATGGTCACGGGGGTGAGGCCGCGGGCTCATGGGGTCGTGGGGAACAGCATCCTGAACCGCGCCACCGGCCAGCCCGAGGAGCTGACCGGCGATCCGATCTACGACGCCCCCGACCTCCTCCGCGGCCCCACGCTCTACGATCGCGCCCATGCCGGGGGTCTCACCACTGCCGCAATCGACTGGCCCGCGACGCGCGGCTCCCAAAGCCTCGCCTTCAACCTCCCCTTCTTCAAGGACCAGCGGGTCTTCGAGTCCCACACCCCGCCCGCCACCTGGAGCGAGCTGAAAACCCTCGGCTATCCCGTCGAGCGCCAGGGAGAGTGGGCCGAGCTGCCGAAGCGCTTCCTGAAGGACGCCATGGTGGCTGATCTTGCGGCGCATGTCCTCCGCCGTCACGCGCCGCACCTCCTCCTGGTCCACTTCCTCTCGACCGACAGCTTCCAGCACCTCTACGGCCCCCGCTCGCCCGAGGCCTACTGGGCCATCGAGTACGTGGACGGGCTGATCGGCCAGCTCCTCGCCTCGCTCCCCCCGGACGAGCTGGACTCGCGCACCGCGCTCTTTGTCGTCTCCGATCACGGCTTCCTCCGCGTGGCGCAGGAGGTCCGGGTCAACGTGAGGCTGCGCCAGCTCGGCCTCCTTCAGGCGGATACCGCTGGGCGGGTGCAGAACGCCGAGGCGCGCTTCATCGCCAACCTCGGCGCCGGCTACGTCTATCTCTCAGACCGGCGGAACGCGCCGACGCTGGCCCGAGACCTCGCACCCGAGCTCGGAAAGCTCGAAGGAATTTCAAGGGTCTGGACCGCGGACGACTATCCCGCGCTCGGCCTTCCGGCGCCGGAGGAGAATTCCCACGCGGGCGACCTGATCCTCGAGGCGGCGCCGGGTTACGACTTCGCCAACGAGGCCCACGGTGGCGAGCTGGTCGTGAGCCCGCCGCGCTATCGCGGCACCCACGGCCAGCTCCCGACCCATCCCGAGAACCTGGCCTTCTTCCTGGCGGCAGGGGCGGGGATTGGGCGCGGTCTCGAGCTTCCCGCGATCACGAGCCGCGACGTGGCCCCCACGCTCGCCCACGCCCTCGGCCTCGCGATGGACGCGAGCGAGGGGCGCCTCCTCACCGAGATTTTGAGCTGAGGCTCGGAGGGTTCCGCCTATGAGGCTCGGCATTCTCCTTCCCACGCGCGAAGCCGTCCTGTCGGGCGGTTCGGAGGCGGCGCCCCTCCTCGAAATGGCCGAGCGGGCCGAGGCTGCCGGCTTCGACTCGGTCTGGGTGGGCGACTCCATCCTGGCGCGCCCGCGCTTCGAGCCCCTCACCCTGCTCGCGGCCGTGGCGGCGCGGACCCACCGCGTCACCCTCGGCACCGCGGTCCTGCTCCCGGCGCTCCGCCACCCCCTCGTCCTCGCCCATCTGGTCGCGACGCTCGACCGCCTCTCGGAGGGCCGGCTCGTCCTGGGCGTCGGCATCGCCACGGACAACCCTCCCATCAGGAAGGAGTTCGAGGCCGCGGGCTCGCCGTTCTCCCAGCGGGTCGGGCGCTGCCTCGAGATTCTCCGGATCTGCCGCGCGCTCTGGGGGTCGGAGCGCGCGACCTTCAAGGGGAGGTACTGGACCCTCGAGGACGCCGAGCTTCTCCCCAAACCCGCGCGGCCGGGCGGCCCGCCGATCTGGATGGGCGGAAGCGGCGAGACCGCGCTCCGGGCCGCCGGCGCGTCCTTCGACGGGTGGTTTCCGATCTCGCCGACCGCCGCGGACTTTAGGAAGGGCTGGGAGCGCGTTCAGGCCGAGGCGCGCGCGGCGGGCCGCGATCCCGCCGCCGTCACGCCTGCGCTCTACACCACGGTCAGGCTCGACCGGGACGTGGCGGCCGCGCGGGAGACCATGCGGCGGTTCATCGAGGCCTACTACATGGTCCCGTACGAGCGGATCGCGGCCCGTCAGGGGTGCTACGCGGGGACCGTTGAGGGGTGCGTCGAGTGGCTCACCGGCTTCCGCGAGGCCGGCGCCCGCCACGTCGTCCTCCGCTTCGCCGGCGCTGACCAGCTGAGTCAGCTTGAGCAGGCGGCGTCCGGCTTCCTCCGGCGCCTGCGCGGACCGGATTAACCAGACCCGAGATTTCCCGGTAGATTTGTGATATCCTCCTTCACAGTGTCTTACAATCGATACTAGTCTGTAAGACACTTGGGAGGAACGGATTATGGCCAAGTCGCAGGTTACAGTTCGCCTGGATAAAGGTCAACTGGCCCGGGCGCAGCGCGTCCTGAGTGCCAAGACGGTAACGGAGGCGATCGAGCGAGCGCTCGCGCTGGCCACAGAAAAGGCCGCGCACGACACCATCCTCCGCCGCTACAGTGGCATGGGCCGGAAAGATTCCTTTGCCGGCCGGTAACTTTGCCGTCCTGGACACCTCAGTCTATGTCGAGATTTTTCGAACCGGTCGGTTCACGCTGGATCTCCTGCGCTCGCCCTGGATCGTCAGGTGCTCGGCGGTGGTGCTTCACGAGCTCCGCCGCGGCGCCAGGACGAACCTGGAGCTTCGATTTGTCAACGAGCTGGCCAGGAAGGTTCGGGTCATCACGCCGAGCCAACGTCACTGGCTCGAGTCCGGGGGAATCCTGGCCGTCCTCAGGAGAACAAAGGGCTACGGCCCGCCCAAGTTGAGAGAGCTGGCTTTCGATGCGCTGATTGCCCTCTCTGTCCGCGAAATCGGGGCTACGCTGATCACCCTCAATCGGCAAGACTTCGAGGAAATCCGTAAATTTATACCGTTCAGGGTGCGGTACTGGTAGTGGCCATCGCTCGGGAGGTTTCGGCGTAGGAGTTCGAGCCGAGAGCCGTCGGCCATGCCGCAGGCAGGCCCGGCACGAGGCGAGGCCCGAATGGAGCGGACTGCGGCGTACTTGATCCCCGGCGCCGACCTCGGCGCCGCGGTGGAGCTTGCCCGGAGCGCCGAAGCCTGGGGCTACGAGAGCCTCTGGGTCACCCACAGCACCACCGGGCGCGACTCGTTCCTGGTGCTCTCGGCCTACGCCCACGCCACGCGCACCATCGGGCTCGGGAACGGCGTGGTCCCGATCTACCCGCGCCATCCCGTGGTCATGGCCCAGGAGGCGCTGGCGCTCGCCGAGATCTCCGGCGGCCGCTTCCGCCTCGGCATCGGCGTGAGCCACCGCCCCCCGATGGAAGGGGCGCTTGGCCTCGCCATGGGCAAGCCCATCCAGGCGATGCGCGAATACGTAGCAGTCCTCCGCGCCGCGCTGGCTGGTCAGGTCGAGCACACGGGCCCGGGCTATCGGGTGAGCTGGAAGACGACTGTGCTCAAGCCCCCCGCGCGGCCGCCCGTCTTGCTCGCCGCCCTCTCGCCGAGGATGTGCGAGCTGGCCGGCGAGATCGCCGACGGCGCGGTCCTCTGGCTCTGCCCTCCCGCCTACGTCCGCGAGGTCGCGCTCCCCGCGCTCGCGCGAGGCCGCCAGAAGGCCGGCAAGTCGCTCGACGGCTTCGAGGTCGTCGCCGCCGTCCCCATCGCGCTGACCGACCGGGTGGCGGACACGCGCGCGCTCTTCAAGGAGGAGCTGGTCCGCTACCTCCAGCTCCCGTTCTACCGCGCCATGCTGACCGGGAGCGGCTTCGGCGAGGAGCTGGCCGCCTTCGACCGTGACAGGGGCAAGGCGCCATCCCCTGGCCGTGCGGTACCCGACAGCCTGGCCGGAGCCCTCGGAGGCATCGGCGGCAAGAGCGCCCTCCGGGATTACGTCGCCGCCTACCGCCAGGCTGGCGTCACCCTTCCCGCCGTCCGCCCCATCGCCTTCCCCGACTCTCCCCACTACCGCCCCACGCTCGAAGCCTGCGCTCCCGAGCTACAATCGAGCGGACGCCGGTGAAAGCCTCGAGCGCGGACGAGGTCCCTTGACCGCCTCGTGCGCCGTTGTTAGTATCAGCGCGCGCTCGAAGTCTGCCGCAACCCCGAACAACCCGAAGGAGAAGGCTATGGTAGCCAGGTCGGCTCTCACCCGCGTCCCTCGCATCTCAGGACTCTCGGTGCTCTTGGCCCTCCTGCTTCTCACTCCCGGTCCGAGCCAGCCACAGCCGCGCAGCAAGCCCGAAGGCACCGTGGTGATCGGCATGCGGGCCGAGCTCTCGACGCTCGACCAGGGGGCCGGCTCGGTGCCAGAGATCACGGTGGGCGAGAACATCTTCGAGACTCTGGTCTTCCGGAACTTCGACGGGTCGGTGCGCCCCCACCTGGCCGAGCGCTGGACGGTTTCCCCTGACGGCCTCACGTACACCTTTTACCTGCGGAAAGGCGTGAAGTTCCACAACGGCGAGCCGTTCAACGCCGAGGCCGTGAAGTTCTCGCTGGAGTGGATCCGGGACCCGAACGTCTTCACGCAGTTCAAGGGCTACTGGACCGATACCAAGAGCGTCGAGATCGCTGACGACCACACCATCCGGTTCCACCTGAAGCAGCCCAACCCGCTCATCATCCCGCTCATGCCCTGGCATCTTGCGATCCTGCCGCCCAAGTACGTGAGCGAGAACCGCAAGACTTGGGGGCGCAAGCCCGTGGGCACGGGGCCCTACAAGTTCGTGGAGTGGATCCCGAACGAGCGGATCGTGATGGAGGCCAACACGGAGTACTGGCAGGGGCCGCCCCCGTTCCAGCGGCTGGTGTTCCGGCCGATTCCCGACGAGACGGCGCGCACCGCGGCGCTCCTGTCCGGGGCGGTGCACGTGGTGGGCCCGCTGAGCCTGGATCAGGCGCCGATGGTGGCCAAGGCCACGGGCGTCCATGTGGCCTGGACGGAGTCGCTCTCGCGCGAGCGGCTCGCGATCCGGCACGACGTGAAGCCGTTCGACGACCTCCGGGTCCGCCAGGCCGTGGCGCACGCCATCGACAAGGACGCGATCATCAAGAACATCCTCGGCGGGAACGCCGTCGCCTACCATGGGCCCCTCGTCAGCCTGGAGTGGGGGTTCGATCCCAACCTCAAGAACCCGTATCCCTACAACCCGGCCCGAGCGAAAGAGTTGCTGGCGCAGGCGGGCTACCCGAACGGGTTTGAGGCCGAGTTCGAGTACGCGCCGGGGATCACCCCCAAGAACACGGAGACCGTCGAGGCCGTCGCGAATTACCTGGCCGCGGTCGGCATCAAGGCGAAGGTGAACGCGACCGACTACGGCAAGTTCACCTCGAAGTCGCGAACCCGCGCGCTGGCGCCGTTGAACTCGTCCTTCTGGACGGGCGGCGGGAACTTCCACGGCTGGCAGCCCTTTGCCATCCTTCTCGACTGCGAGAAGTCCTCGGCCCTGTGGAACCCGAAGCCGCGATACTGGTGCAATCCCGAGGTGGACAAGCTCATCGCGGCCGGGGTCCAGGCGCTCCACGCCAGGGACGAGGGGAAGGCCAAGCAGCTCTTCGCGCAGGCGCAGAAGCTGGCGGCCGAGTACGTCTACCACGTCTGGCTCTGGCAGTTCAAGGAGCCGTGGGGGGTCAGCAACCAGCTCAAGTACAGGCCCAAGGGCAACAACGACGTCATCATGTCCTGGGACCAGGCGAGCTGGAACAAGTAGCGGGCCTGTTTCTCGCCTGTGAGGGTGGGGGCGCCGCGGTGGTCAGTTTCCCGCGCCCCGGCTGTCCGCTTCGGAGAGACTCCCGATGACGTACGCCGCCCGGCGCCTGCTCTACGCGCTCCTGGTGGTTTTCCTCGTGGTGACCTTTTCCTTCTTCCTGGTGCGCCTCACCGGGGACCCGGTGGCGCTCATCGCGGGCGCCGAGGCGACGGAAGCGCAGATCCGGCTGATCCAGCAGGCGCTGAACCTCGACAAACCGCTCTGGCTCCAGTACGCGATCTACATGGGGGAAGTCCTGCGGGGCGATTTCGGCCGCTCGTTCTTCACAACGCTCCCGGCCATGAGCATGATCCTCCAGACCCTCCCCAACTCCCTTCTCCTCACGTTGGTCGCCTTCGCCTTCGCCGTCGTCGTGGCGCTCCCCGTCGGCGTTCTCTCGGCCGCTCGCCCCGACAGCCCGACGGACTGGACGGCCCGGTTCGTGAGCGTTCTCGGCCAGTGCACGCCGGTCTTCTGGCTCGGCATCCTGATGATGCTCCTCTTCTCGGTCAAGCTCCGCTGGCTCCCCTTCGGCGGTGCCGGGACGTGGCAGCATCTGGTCATGCCGGGGCTCACCCTGTCGGCGGTGATGGTACCCGTCGTCGTGCAGGTCACGCGCTCGGCCCTGCTCGAGGCCCTGCGGCAGGACTACGTCCGGACGGCGCGATCGAAAGGGCTGACGGAGCTCCAGGTGCTCCTGAAGCACGCGCTCCGAAACGCGTCGATCCCGGTGGTCACCGTTCTGGGCTTGAGGCTGGGCTTCATCGTCGGCGGCGCCATCGTCACCGAGACGGTCTTTTCCTATCCCGGCCTCGGGCGGCTGGCCGTCCAGGCGGTGAACCACCGCGACTTTCCCATCATCCAGGCGTTGCTCGTCATCGTTTCGACCGCCGTCGTGGCCATCAACCTCATGCTGGACTGGCTCTACACGCTCCTCGATCCGAGGGTTCGCGCCTAGGCGGCTCGCCCCGGCATGCAGGTCGCGAAAAAGCTCCAAGCCTACGAGGTCGCGGCCGAGCCGGTGCCCCAGGTGCTGGCGCCTCCGAAGCCGCGGCGCCTCCGCCACCGGGCGGTGCTGGCGCTCACCGCGCTGCTGGTGGTCGTCATGGTCTTCGGGCTGCGCGCGTACGGGGTAGATCCGCTGGAGCAGAAGCTCGCGGCGCGCCTCGCGCCCCCGTGGTCGGAAAAGGCCGGCCAGTTCTATCCGCTGGGGACCGATGCCCACGGCCGCGATCTGCTGGCCCGAACCCTCTCCGGCATGCGCGTGTCGCTGATGATCGGCCTGCTCTCTGTCCTCTGCGGCGCCGTCGTCGGGGTGACCCTCGGGCTCGTGGCCGGCCATTTCGGCGGGCGCGCGGACCGCGGGATCATGCTCCTGGTGGACGTGCAGCTGTCGATCCCCTTTTTGCTCCTGGCGCTCATCCTCAGCGCCATCCTGGGCGCCGGGATCCGCAATACGATCATCGCCCTCACGCTCACGTCGTGGATCGTCTACGCCCGGGTCGCTCGGGCCGAGACACTGGTCCTGCGCGGGAGCGATTTCGTGCAGGCGGCCCGGGCGCTCGGCGCCACCGACAGCCGCATCATGGCCCGCCACATGCTCCCCAATATCGCCAGCACCGTGATCGTGATCGGGACCCTCGAGGTGGGGCGGATGATCCTGACCGAGGCGGCGCTCTCCTTTCTCGGCCTCGGCGTCCCGCCTCCGGCCGCGAGCCTGGGGCGCATGGTCGCCCAGGGGCAGCCGTACGTCTTCAACGCGTGGTGGTTCGCCACCATCCCCGGGTGTGCGATTCTGCTGATGGTCCTCCTGGTCGTATTCTTGGGCGACGTCGTGCGCGAGCGGCTGGAGCCACGCGCCCGCTGAGGAGCCGGTCTGCCGCTACGGACCGCGCCGGCGCTTGAGCGGCTATTCCGCGCTTCTCTCCTGATCGAAGGCGATCGGCTCCTGGACTGCGGGGCTGATGGGCTCGCGTAGGAGCTTCTCGGCGCGCACGCCGATGAGCCGGATCTTCTTTCGCCTGGGGTTCTCGCGGGCGTCCAGGAAGGGCAGGAGCAGCCTCAGCGCCTCGCGCTCCAGTTCCTCCCGGGTCGTCAGCGGCATCGCAACCGTCCGGGAGCGGCTCATCGTCACGAAGTCGGCGAAGCGTACCGTCACCGTCGTCGTCCTGAACGCGCGGAAGCCCTCAGCCAGGAGCCGCTCGCGGACCGACGCGGCCAGCTCGCGCGCCCGCTCCAGGATGAACCTGGCCTCCAGCGTGTCCTCCTCGAAGGTCTCCTGCTCGCCGACCGACTTTGGCTCCCATTCCTTCGTGACCGGGCTCTCCGAAATCCCCCGCGCCTTCCCGGAGAGATCTTCGCCCCACTTGCCGAACCACTCCGTGAGCTGCGCCGGGGCCACGGCGCGGAGTTCCGCCACGGTGCGGATCCCCTTTTCATGGAGGAACGCCTCGGTCTTGGGCCCGATGCCCGGGATCACCCGGACCGGCAGGGGGTCGAGGAAGGCTTGCACCTCGTCGGGCCGGACCACGGTGAGCCCCTCGGGCTTTCGGAAGTCGGAGGCGATCTTGGCGACGAGCTTGTTGGGGCCGATCCCGACCGAGCAGGTGAGGGCCTCGCGCTCGCGCACCTCGCTCTTGAGGGCCTTCACGTGGGCTTCGGCGCGGGGGAAGTCGCCGAGCGAGGAGAGGTCCAGATACGCCTCGTCGATCGACGCCTCCTCGAAGGCGTCGACGCCCCGGGCTAGGAGGGCCATGATCCGGTCCGAGACCTCCCGGTAGAGGGCGTGATTCCCGCGGAGGAACACGGTCTCCGGCTCGCCCCGCTTCCGGGCCGCGTCGGCCAGCCGCCAGGCCCGCGAGATCGGCATGGCCGAGCGGATGCCGTAGCGCCGGGCCGCGTAGCTCGCGGTCGAGACCACCCCGCGGCCCTTACCGTCTTTCGGATCGGCGCCGATCACGATCGGCCGGCCGCGGAGGGTGGGGTTATAGCGCTCCTCGACCGCGGCGTAGAAGGCGTCCATGTCCACGTGGGCGATAATCCGCATGGGGGGAAGCTCTGAGAACGACCTTACTCCGGCGCCGTCGGCACGTCTATCGCGGGTAATCATGGCCCACGTCGAGCGTTTCCGTCACCACTCCCACAACGCCGCCATCGGCACCGCGTAGAGGTTCTTCCCGAAGGGAACGACGCGGCGGCCCAGATAGAGAATTATCCCGACCCGGAAGCGCTTGCCGGCCACCTTCGCCAGCTCGTTGAGCCCGCGGAAGTCTTCCCCGGTCACCGTCTGGCTCTGGGTCACCTCGACGCCCACGACCTCGCCTTTCTCGAACTCGAGCACGGCGTCCACCTCGATGCCCTTGGGCGTGCGGAAGTGGTAGAGCCGAGGCCGCTCCTCATGCGAGGAGGCCTGCTTCTCCGCCGAGCTACGACTTCGTCGACCAGGCTCAGGGGGACGAGGTGATCACCGGCCGCTACCGGGGTCCCCGCGGCTGGCTCAGCCTACTCCAGGGTGAGTACACCGTCGGAGCAGCTAGGCTACCGTTCTATCTAGCGCTCCTCCAGCACCAGCTGGTGGAACAGGCTCGACTCGCGCTTGTAGAAGCCCTCGGTGTGGAAGGAGTCGGGGAGGCGATAGAGGAGGTAGTCCAGGTGGTGGCAGAGCTCGTGGAGGAGGGTGCGGAGGAACGTGCGGAAGGCCACCACACGGCGCTGGCGGGCGGTGCGCATCCAGAGCGTGATCCTGGGCGGGCGACCACCCCGGGCTTCGGTGTAGAGGCCGTGAAGCTCGCCCCAGCGGGCGTGAGGGCGGGCGGCGAGCACCTCCACGCGCACGGGCGGGACGCTGAGCGCCCGGGTCAGGCCGTCCAGGAGCTGCTGGCAAGCGAGCTGGGTCTGAGCGCGGTCCTCGCCCGCGAGGGCCTCGGCCAGGGCTTCCACCAGGGGATGAAGGGCCTGGGGCTCGGAGAGCAGGACCGCGGCGATCCCGTCGCTCCTGTCGTAGATCGCTTTCTGGCGCTTGGTAAGGCGCTCGTAGTAGGCGAAGGGCATATCGCTCTCTTGATACAGTTGTCGGCGCCCCTATTTTACGTTATGGTGAGCCCGGTGCCGTGAAGCCCAAGGGGACAAGATGACGTTCTGGGAATTGACAGGAGTCGTGGCAACCTCTGCCGGGCTCTTTGCCTCGATCCTGGGCGCGTTTCTTGCCTATGCCGCAAGAACGAACGGGCAGGCGACGCGGGAGCTGATCCGGAGCATGGAAGAGCGCATGACCAGGCACTTTAGCGAAGTGCTCGAGCGCATGGACATGCGGGCGGACGAGCGGCACCGGGAAGTGATCGAGGCAATCCGCGCCCTCCGAGCCGCGTAACGCGCTGAGCGTCAGGTCGGCAGGCGGCGTGTGAGAACCTTGGCCAGGCTTTCCGGGGCAAAGCCGAGCTGGAGCAGGGCCAGCCCCATGTCCGTGTACTCGCGATAGCCCGCGATCTTCCCGCGCTTCAGCTCGAAGAGGCTCATCCCCGAGAGGCGGACCTTCCGGCCGGCGCTCCGGGGCACGGCGTCTGTCACGGTATAGGCGAAGCTCCACTCGGCGGCGGCACGGAGGGCGTCGGTCACGACCACGTGCATGGTCCAGGTGTAGTCCCGGCCTTCCCTGAACATCCGCTCGAACATCTCCCTGAGCCCGGCCTGGCCAGCGTGGCGGCCGTAGAAGCTGTCGTGGTAGACGGCGTCGTCGGTGAAGCAGGCCAGGAGCGCGGGCAACTCCTGGCGGTTGAAGGCGGCGGCGAACTCGTGGATCAAATTGCTTGCGTTCATTGTGTCTCCCTCCGTTTCGGCCCGACGATGCCGCGGGCGGTGAGGTCGGCGATGGCGGTGTCGGGGTAGCCCAGCTCCGTCAGGATCTCCCCGGTGTGCTGGCCCAGGGTGGGCGGCGGGCCCGCGTCGCGGCCGGGCGTCTCCGAGAAGCTGATCGGGAGCCCCATGAGTGTCAGCTCGCCGACCTCGGGGTGCTCGTAGGTCACGACCAGCCGGTGGTGGGCGACGGCCGGATCGCGCATGAACTCGGCGAGCGTCTGGACGCGCGCCGCCGGGATGTCGCGGGCGGCAAGGAGCCGGAGCCACTCGTCGCGCGGCTTGGTGGCGAAGGCCACGGTGAGGATCGGGTGGAGGAGGTCGTGGTGCTCGATCCGGTCCATCCAGGAGCCGAAGCGCGGGTCTTGGGCCAGGTCGGGTCGCCCCAACAGCTCGCAGAGCTTGAGCCAGAAGGACTGGTTGCCGCAGGCGAGGAAGAACCAGCCGCCGTCGCCCGCGCAGTAGAGCCGGTACGTGGGGTTGTCGCGGGGGACCGGCTTTCTGCCAGGGTAGTCCACCACGAGCCCGGACTGGAGCGCCACCACCCCCTGGAGGAGGGAGGTCTCGACGCGCTGCCCACGGCCGGTCCGCTCCCTGACGAAGAGCGCGGCGAGCACGCCCTGGGCGGCGAGCGACGCGGTGTAGTAGTCGGTGAGCGCGATTCGGAGGTACTGGGGCGGGCCGTCGCCGCCCTGGAGCGCCATGAGCCCGCTCATGGCCTGGAGC
>JACQWB010000120.1 GCA_016209385.1 Candidatus Rokuibacteriota bacterium | reverse complement strand
GCGCCGCTCCTGCACGAGCCCGGCCAGGTCCGGGTTGGTGGCCGCCAGGATCCGCGCATCCACCGTCCGGGTCCGTGACCCGCCCAGCGGCTCGATCTCGCCCCCCTGGAGGACCCTGAGGAGCTTGGCCTGGGTCGCCGGGGCGAGATCAGCCACCTCGTCCAGGAAGAGCGTCCCCCCGTCGGCCAGCTCGAAGCGGCCGGGCTTGCGGGAGAGGGCGCCCGTGAAGGCGCCTTTTTCGTAGCCGAAGAGCTCGGATTCCAGGAGCCCCTCGGGGATCGCCGCGCAGTTGACGGTGATGAGGGGGCGCCCGGCCCTGGGGCTCCCGGCGTGGATCAGGCGCGCGAGGCACTCCTTGCCCGTGCCGCTCTCGCCCTGGAGGAGCACGGTCGCATCCGAGGCCATCACCTGGCGCGCGAGATCGAGGACGCGCTTCATCGCCGGGCTCTCGGCGATCAGGGGCCCGGGGGCCTGAAGCCTGCTGAGCCCGGCCTCCAGGGTCCGGGCGCGCTGGGCCAGGGCCTGCTTCTCCGCGGCCCGGCGGAGGACCTCGAGCAGGTGGTCGCTGTCGATGGGCTTCGTCAGGAAGTCCCAGGCCCCGTGCTTCATCGCCTCCACGGCCTCGGGGATCGAGCCCTGGCCGGTGAAGACGATGACCTCGACTCCGGGCTAAGGCGCTTGACCGCGCGGAGGAGGCCCAGGCCGTCGAGGCCGGCCTGGCCGTCGGCGCCGAGGTGGACCTCTCGTAGCCCCGCTTTCTCTGTCGGCGACGTGCACCTGGACTCGCCAGTCCGCCGAGGGGGAGCGGATCGTGAGCGTGCCGCCACCGGCCATCGCCTCGACCGCGTTCCTGAAGAGGACAACCGTCACTCGGGGTCCGTATTGACCGCACCTCCTTGTACGCATACCATTGTGCTATGCCAGGCGCCAGGGTGTACTGGACGCTGGTGTTCACCGCGGCCAGTCTCGAGTACTTGGCAGAACGCCATATCGAGGCGGCGGATGTTGTGGACGCTGTGTACGGACGGAACGGGCCGGCGCGGGTACGCCGGACGGGTCGCGGTGTCCGGCAGCGTTGGTTCGTGGTCGCTCCACTGGACAGCGGCGAACTCGTAACGTGCGTGTTCCGGGCCGCGCGACCGCGGGACCTGGGCGCGGAGGACGTTTTTGTCATTTCGCGGGCAGGGCGGCCGGAACATCCAGGTAAGTTCGATTCATCGATGCGGTTCTGCGTGAGTGCCCGGGTGTCCGATGAGGACGAGAGCCGGAGCTATCACCGCTGGCGCGGCGGCAAGGGAGGTCTGTAGTGCGTACAGCAGCCAAGAAGGGCAGGATGCCAACCTTCAGGAGCGATCGAGAAGAACGGGACTTTTGGACGCGCCACAGCGTCGAGGAGTTTGCCAAGAATCTAGCGGATCTGGACGTCGAGATTCGACCGCCACGCACGGAGCAGATCGCGCTACGTCTCTACAAGGCGGACCTCCAGGCGCTCCGCTCGCTTGCGGCCGAGCGCGGCGTCGGACACACCACGTTGGCGAGGACTGTCCTCGAAGGATGGCTCGCGCAGTCGCGAGGCAAGATCAAAGGGACACGTCGTCAGCAGGTCCGCCGCCCAGCGTGACGTCGTCCAGTTCAGTCCACCGCGGTCAACGACGGACCAGCTGAGCGGAAGTCGCCAGGGTGGCTCGCCCTATGGTACCCCCGGGGCGATTGTCCCACCCCGGTTTTAGAACCCGCCCGGGGCCATTGCCACTGAACCCCCACCGCAACTGCGACCTGGCGTTTTTCTCTCGGGCGTGCGGCTCGCCATTTTCTCCGGCCCCACGCGAGGTTGGCAAAGATCCCGGCTGAGCCATCGCAACACCCACCGCAACACCAGCGCAACTTCGCTCCGCGAGTCCGATCGTCTTCCGTCGTGGCGTTCGGCCAATCCCCCATCCCAGCCGCCAGGCCAACGAAAAACCCCTCGGCAAGTTCGCCACTTCCCGAGGGCCATGCTGTCGCGGGGAGTCTTATGAGCCCCTGCTCTGCCTCTGAGCTACACCGCCACCTTCTTATAAAGCCGCGCCATATCCTCTTCTAGTTCGCTGAGGTCATATTGGCCAGGGACCTTTTTTTGTCTGAGGTATTCCATCATTTCGCGAACGCTCACCTCTGCTTCCATCGCCGCGCGTTCCAATGTCAGCTTCCGCTCGCCATAAAGCCTTGCAGCATGGTCTTTCTTCCAGTCGGCAACTGCGCGATACAAGAGTTTCCTGATTGTTGCTGAGCGGTCCGACTGCTCTACCTCTTCTATCTTTCGCAGAGCCTTCAGGAGCTGCCGTGGCAGGCGGGCAGCGACAAGCTCTTCCTTTTTCATTTTCTTACCTCCTGTGCTTTTCGAAGAACCTCAACAATGACCGCGGGTGAAACCCAGAGAACCTTACTGAGGTCGGTGAGGATCGAAACGAGCCCCTCGTACCTGATGAGTCCTTTGATAACGGCTTCGTAAGGAATCATGAGCGTTCCCATGTGTTCTATGCCCAAAGCCCT
>JACQWB010000119.1 GCA_016209385.1 Candidatus Rokuibacteriota bacterium | reverse complement strand
CAGGAGCACGAGGTCCACCTGGCAGGAGCGGACGATGTCGAGGGCCTGGAGGCCGTCGGGCACGTCGAGGACCTCGTACTCGTCCTCCAGGATCGCCCGGAAGGACTCCCGGAGGCCCGGGTCGTCGTCCACGACCAGGATGACCGGCCGAACTCCGCGCGCGGCTTCGAGCTGGTCTAGCGGCATACGTCGTTTGCCTTGGTGGCAGTGGAGGCAAGACGGATTCTCACGAACTCGCCCCCGGGTGTCAATGCCGAAAAATGCGCTGCCCGGGAGAGGGGAAGCCGCTTGAGCGAGGGGTCAGGCGGGGCCGAAGCCGACTACCGTCCGGTCTGCCGTGAGCAACGGCCGGAACCTCACCGGGAGCCCGATCCTGAGCGAGTCGAACGGGATGTCGATGACGCGCCCGAGCAGCGAGACGCCCTCGGCCAGCTTGACCACGGCGACCGCGTACGGGGCCTCGGCCGTCCGGCCGCGGGGCGCCACGCGGATCACCGTGAAGCTCGCGATCGTGCCGTGGCCGGCGAGCGGCACCGCCTCCCAGGCCCGCTGGTGGCAGCTCGGACAGAACTCCTTGGGAGGGATCGCCAGCTCCGAGCACTGCCGGCAGCGGATGCCCGTCAGGCGTCCGGCTCGGGCCTCCTGGAAAAAGGTCTGGAGCGTGATCACCCTGGGCGGACTACTCAAGGCCGAACAGGCTCACAAGGACGGTCGCGGTGTTGCCTCCGAGGGTGTGGGCGAGGCCGATGCGGGCGCCCTCGACCTGACGGGGGCCCGCTTCGCCGCGGAGCTGGGTCACGATCTCGGCGATCTGGGCAGCCCCGGTCGCGCCGATGGGATGTCCCTTCGCCTTGAGACCGCCCGAGGGATTCACGGGGAGCTTGCCGCCCAGGCTCGTCCATCCCTTCTCCGCCGCCGTGCCGCCGGTGCCCGGCTCGAAGAGGCCGAGCCCCTCCGTTGCCACGATCTCGGCGATCGTGAAGCAGTCGTGGAGCTCGACCACGTCCACGTCCTTGGGGCCGAGCCCGGCCTGGCGGTAGGCCGTCTGCGCCGCCCGCTCGGTGGCGAGCGCCCGGGTCAGGTCCTTCTTGTCGTGCAGACACATCGCGTCGGAGGCAGCGGCGGAGGCGAGCACCCAGACCGGCCGGCGGCTCCGGCGCGCCGCCTCCTCGGAGGCGAGCAGCACGGCGGCGCCGCCGTCGGTGAACGGGCAGCAGTCGTAGAGCTTCAACGGGTCGGCGATCCTGGGGCTCGCGAGCACCTGCTCGAGCGTGATCTCCTTCCTGAACTGGGCCTTCGGGTTGAGCGCGCCGTGACGGTGGTTCTTCACGGCCACGTGGGCCATCTGCTCTTCCGTCGTCCCGTACTTGGCCATGTGGGCGCGGGCGATGAGGGCGAAGACGCCGGGGACCGTGAGCCCGGCCGGCTGCTCGAAGGCGGCGTCGGAGGCGTACGCGAAGAGCTCGGTGGCCGTTTCGGTGGGAATGTCCAGTACCCGTTCGGCGCCGCCGACGAGCACCACGTCGGAGGTCCCGGATGCGACCTCCATCACCGCGTGCCTGAACGCGGCGTGGCTCGTCGCGCAGGCGGTCTCGAAGCGGGTCGTCGGCACCCACGGGAGCCCGAGGATCGAGGCGGCCTGGGGCCCCATGTGGAGCTGCCGCTCCGCGGGTCCGCCGACCACGTTGCCGAAGTAGATGGCCTGGATCGCGGTGGGCGCGAGCCCGGCGTCGTCGAGCGCCTCGGCGGCCGCCTCGGCAAACAGCTCGGCCGAGCTCCGCTCGTGTTTGCCGAACGGAGTCACACCGACCCCGATCACGCCCACGCGTCGCACGCCCTCATCATACCGGACAACCGGTTGAACTCAAAGGGGCATGCTATGATGCGTCCGTGAAGCCCTTGGGCCTGGCGGTACTCGGCTGCGGGTGGATCGCGCGCCGGCATGCCGCTGCGGCCCGGAGGCTCCGGGGGGAGGTCGCCGTCTCCTTCGCGAGCCGCGATCCTGCCCGTGCCGAGGCCTACCGCGCCGAGTTCCACGGCGTGGGCGCGTACGGGAGCTACGCGGCGGCCGTCGCCGACCCGGCCGTCGATGCCGTCATCGTCTGCACGCCTCACGACCAGCACCTCCCCTGCACGCTCCTGGCCGTGGCGCACGGGAAGCACGTCCTGGTGGAAAAGCCGATCGCGCGCACGCTCGCCGAGGCGGACGCGATGATCCGGGCGGCGCGCGCGGCCGGCGTGACGCTCATGGTGGCCGAGAACTTCCGCTTCATGCCTGCCTATCGCGCCGTGCGCGCCCTCGTTGCCGACCGCGCCTTCGGGACTCTGCGACAGATTCACGTCACTGCGTGGGGGGACCGGGGCTGCCACGGCTGGCGCAGCTCTCGCGACGCCATGGGGGGCGGGACCCTGATCGATGGCGGCGTCCACTACGTCGACCTGCTGCTGCAGTGGGGCGGCCGCGCCACGCGAGTCTTCGCCCTCGCCCCGCCGAACGTGCTGGCAGGGATGGGAGGCGAGGACACGGCGAGCCTCGTCGTCGAGTTCGCCGGGGGGACAGTGGGATTTCTCTCGAACTCGCTCGCCGCTCCGGGGATCCCCCGGCTTCAGTGGTCGACGCTGATGGGGAGCGACGGCACCCTGTTCGTGGACAACCGCGGGCGGTTCCTCTGGCTCAGGAGTCGCCGTGGTCGACGGGTCCGCTTCTTTCTCGGGCAGGACTGGCGGGGTCACGGAGCGATGCTGGCCGAGTTCGTGGCGGCGCTGGCTTCGTCTCGCGCCCCCGAGATGGACGGGGTGGAGGCCCGGCGCGACCTGGCCGTGGTCGTGGCCGCGTACCGCTCGATGCAGACGGGTCTACCGGCAGACGTAGAATGGGAGCCGAAGGTCTCCTCCTGACGGCGCTCGCGTTGATCGCGGGCGTCCTGCTGGTTGCCGGGCTCGCCCAGGCGTTCCACACCCCGGCGCGTCGCCGGCTCCGTCAGGGCGGCATCCGTTACCGGACCCGAACGGCCGCCCGGAGCGGGAGGGCGACCGCGCGGCGGCCCGAGCCGGGAACCGAGCTCCAACTCTCACTCCGGAGGGCTTCGTCTCCTGAGGACGAGCCGGGGCTCCCGCCCGCTCCCGGTGTCGGGCCTGCGCCGCCCGAGCGGGGTGACGCGGGGCTGAGGCGCGGCGACCTAACGGAGCGCGCGGAAGCCCCGCTGGATGAAACGCGGCGGGCGGGCCTCGACCTCGAGCCGGGAGCGCCGGGCGACGCGGCGCCCGAACCCTCGACGCCAGAATCCGTGACGGCCGGGGCAGCCGCTCCGCTCCCGCTCGAAGAGTGCTTGACGCTCTACCAGGCCGGGCAACTCGACGGGGTCGTCGCGCTCGCCGAGCCTCCGCTCCAGGCCGCGGCAGAGACCGAGGGAGGCCCGGCGCGCTCGGCCGAGCGGTCGGCGCTCTGGAGTCTCGTCGGCCTCGCGAGGCAGGCCCTCGACGACGGCGAGGCTGCGCGGGCGGCCCTCCAGGAGGCGTTCCTGGCCGCCCCCGAAGCCGACCGTCCGACCTACCTGGGCTATCTGGCCGCACTGGGGGAGACGGACGAGGAGGCGCGCCTCGGCCCGCTCAGGCGGGAGGTCCTCTGGGTCGCCTACGGCCATGCGGCCGAGATGCTGGTCCAGCGGCAGGAGTTCCTCCGCGTGCGGCGGCTGGTCTGGGAAGCGCTGGCCGATGCGGAGCTGCCCGATGCTCGGCGCGCGGCCCTGAAGGAGATCCTGTCGACGGCCTACGCGCGCGAGATCGAGCAGCTCACGGCCGCGTCAATTGCGGCGTTCCGGGGGACCGGTGACGTGGAGGCGCTTGACTCGCTGCGCCGGGCCGACGGGCTTCTCGCGTCCATCCCCGACGAGACCCTGACCCCCGAGCGTGACGCCGAGGTCCGCCGCTCCCTCTGGGAGGGCTACCGAACGCTGGGCGTCCACCGGATGGAGGCCGGAGAGGTCGAGAGCGGTCTGGAACTGCTCCTCCGCGCCCTCGCCCTGGCCTCCCCGGACAGCGAGAGCCAGCGCCAGACCCGCGAGGCTCTGGTCCGCGCCGTGGAAGCGGCCGTGGACGGCCGGGCGGAGCAGCTCGGGCGGCTTCTCAAGGACGGCAAGCGGGCGGCGGCTTTGGCCGAGAGCGAACGCCTCCTCGCCATGATCCGCGAGGCGATGGATGCGGGGCTGTCGGATGCGGAGGTTGGCGTGCCGCTCGCGAAGGCTCGGCGCGCGCTTCAGCAAGTCCTGCCCGGCTGACCCCGGAAGCATCGGAGGGGGCCTCGACGGCCCCCTCCGAGGCCTCCCCCAGGAATGGCAGTTCGAGCCGAGAGGCTGCCGACGAGCCGCAGGCGAGGAGAGCCACGAGGCGAGACCCGAGTTGATTGCGCGGGCGAAGCCCGCGCTCGAAGGGCATTACTCTGACACGCTGCTAGGGCT
>JACQWB010000118.1 GCA_016209385.1 Candidatus Rokuibacteriota bacterium | reverse complement strand
TACCCGGCCCGCGCAACCGACTGGGGCCTCGCCTCGTGGCTCTCCTCGCCTGCGGCTCGTCGGCAGCCCCTCGGCTCGAACCACCATTCCTGGGGGAGGCCTCGGAGGGGGCCGTCGAGGCCCCCTCCGACTGACCTAACCGCCGTAGAAGACCTTCTCGCCGAGGTCCTTCAGCCACAGCGTCGCGTCGTCGGCGCGGCCCTCGGGCGGCTTGGTGAGCCCGACCTCGGTCACTCTGCCGACGAAGATGGAGTGATCACCCTTCTCGACCGTCGCCTCGAGCGTGCACTCCATGAACGCGGGCGTGTTCGTGAGGATGGGAGCTCCCGTCGTGCCCGGACGAAACGGTTCGCCGGAGATGGTCAGGCCTTGCCGCTCGGCGGGCTTGAAGAACATGAAGGCCAGGGTCTGCTGCCCTTTACCGAGGACGTTCAAGGCAAAGGCCTTCGTGTCCTTGATGAGGGCGTGCACGTGGGAGTCGGCCTTGACCGCGACCGCGACGAGGGGCGGCTCGAACGAAGCCTGAGTCACCCAGTTGACGGTGGCCGCCGCCACTCGGCCGTCCGGGTGCGCTGCGGTCAGCACGTAGAGACCGTAGGGGATCATCCGGAGCGTGGTCTTCCTGGTGGTTGAGGTCCACGGGTCCTCCTCCTGGCCCGGGCCGAGGCGCTCTTCCCGGTCGTCGAGGCCGGCGACCGCCGCCGTCCGCAGGCTTGGAGCATATCGCGGAACGGCGGCCACGGTCCAGAGAAGGCCACGGCCTCCCGGCCCGGGACCGGTTTGCGGACCTGGAGCCGTTTCGCGTACCATTGGCCACGAGACGGGGCTCTCGCCCTCGACCGGGCGAGGGTCGAGGACACGTGACCACGAGGAGGAGCCCATGCCGGTGACAGAGCTCAATCACTACTTCGTCCGAGCGAACGACCTCGAGAAGACCAAGGACTTCTACTGCGACGTGCTCGGCTTTTCGGTCATGCCGCGGCCGCCTTTCCCCTTTCCGGGCTACTGGCTCGGCGTGAACGGCAGGATCCAGGTGCACATGGGGCAGACCGGCGTTCCCAACGCCGAGCTGTATTACCTCGGCACCCCGAAGAACGCCGCCGCCGACCACGCGGGCGTCATCGATCACATCGCCTTCCTGGCCACCGAGCCGGGCGGCTTCATCCGGCGTTTCAAAGAGCGCGGGATGGAGTTCCAGCCGCGGTCGCTCCCGGAGTTCGACCTCTACCAGATCTTCCTCAAGGACCCGAACGGGCTCACCATCGAGCTCAACTTCTTCGGGCTCAAGGACGTCAAGGACTGGGGAGGCGAGGAGTACTCGACGCTGCCCCAGGTCGCCGGGACGCGGGCATGAGCGGGGCGGGCGGCGGGCGCGGCTTCGCGGACGTGAGCTACGACGAGGCGATGCGACGGGCGCGCGCCCTCGTGCCGGTCCTGCGCGAGCGGGCCGATCGGGCCGAAGCGCTCCGGGAGATGCCGAAGGAGACAATCGACGATCTCCATCGCACCGGGCTCCTCCGGTTCCACCAGCCCCGGCGATGGGGCGGCATGGAGCTCGAGTTCGTCTCCCTGTTCGACGTCCCCGCCGAAATCGGTCGCGGCTGCGCCTCGACGGCCTGGAACGTCGCGAATCTCGGCGTCCACCACTGGATGCTCGCGCTCTACGATGAGCGGGCCCAGGAAGAGGTGTGGAGCAAGAACCCCGATGTCCTGATCGCCTCGGGCATCGCCTACCCGCAGGGCCGCGGCCGCCGGGTCGACGGCGGCTTCGTCATCAGCGGCCTCTGGAATTTCTCGAGCGGCGTCGATGCAGCGGAGTGGAACATGCTGGCGGTCACGGTCCGCGACGGCGATCGCGTCGTCGATCACCGGATGTGCCTCGTGCCGAGGAGCGACTACGAGATCGTCGACGACTGGCACGTGCTTGGCATGCGGAGCACCGGGTCCAAGTCGGTGCGCGCCGCGGACCTCTTCGTCCCGGAGCACCGGGCCCTGTGCATGTACCTGGCGCGTGGCGGCAGCCAGTTTCCCGGCGCGAGCGTCAACCCGAATCCGCTCTACCGGGTCCCCCTCTCCGCGCTCGGCTCGCACTGTCTTGCGGCGGCCGGGGTCGGCAATGCCCAGGCCGCACTCGAGCTGACGGTCGAGGCCATCATGGACCGGAGCACGAGCTACACGGCGATGCGTATGCGCGATTTCCAGCCCGTTCAGCTGCGCGTCGCCCGCGCGGGCGCGCAGATCGACGGGGCGCGGCTCATCATCAGGACGGACTGCCTCGAGGCCCAGCGGATCGCCGAGGAGAATCGTGCGCCGACGATCGAGGAGAAGCTCCGTTTCAAGCGTAACGTGGCCTACGCGATGGAGCTCTGCACCGAGGCGGTGGACACGCTCCACGCCCTGGCCGGCGCCAACGGCGTCTACGACCGGCATCCCATCCAGCGGCTCTTCCGGGACCAGCACGCGCTCGCGGGCCACATCGGCTTCAGCTGGGATGCCCAGGGCGCGCCCTGGGGGCTGGTCGTCCTCGGCGGCGAGTTCTCGAGTCCGACGCTCTGAGATCGTCCATCAGGGGGACGAGCCATGGCCACGTATCGAGGGGCGGACCTCATCGTTGACTACCTGATCCGCGAGGGCGTTCCCTACGCGGTCGGGGTCTGCGGGCACGGCAACATCGGGCTCCTGGACGCGCTGTACCGACGCCAGAGCGAAATCAAGACGATTTCTGTCCATCACGAGCCGGCAGCGGGCCATATCGCGGACGTGTACTACCGGGTGGCCAGGACGCCGCTGGCGACGTTCACGTCATGCGGTCCGGGATCGGCGAATCTGCCCATGGCGGTGGCCTGCGCCTCGCTCGATTCCTCGGCGATCTTCGTCATCACCGGCAATGTCCCGACCCAGCAGTTCAACCGCGGGGCCTTCCAGGAAACCTACCGCCACTACCAGGCGGAGTTCCCCAACGTGCTGCGGCCCTACGTCAAGCGCGCCTACCAGGCCACGCGCGTGGATATGCTCCCGGTCGCCCTCCGCGACGCCTTCCGCGAGATGCTCACCGGCCGGCCGGGCCCGGTGAACCTCGACGTGCCGTTGAACGTGTTCGTTGAAGAAGCCGACGTGGAGGCGCCCGATCCGGGCGCCTGGCGGGCGGGCCTGCGCAGCGCTGCTGCCGGGAATCCCGAGGCGGTGGCGGAGGCGCTGGACCTCCTGCTTCACGCCGCCCGGCCGCTCATCGTCGCGGGCAACGGCGTCGTCGCCGCCGACGGGGCGGCGGAGCTTCGGCGGCTGGCGGAGCGACTTCAGATCCCGGTGGCCACAACGCCCCTGGCGAAGGGCGTGTTCGACGAGCGGCACCCGTTGGCCCTCGGCGCCCTCGGGCGGAACGGGACCTACACCGCGAACCAGGCAGGCCGCTCGTGCGATGTGCTGCTGGCCCTGGGCACCCGGTTCGACGATCGGGCGAGCAGCGCGTGGCTTCCGGGCGTCTCGTACCGGATCCCGCCGACTCGGCTGATCCACGTGGACCTGGATCCGGAGGAGCTGGGGCGGAACTTCCCCGCGACGGTCGGCATCCTGGGCGACGCTCGCCAGGTGCTGCGCCAGATGTCAGCCCTCCTCGAGAGCCGGGGTGGCCGGCGCGCTGCGGCGCCCGAGTGGCATGCCGAGATCGCCGGATGGAAGCGGCTGTGGGAGGAGGCTCGGAAGCCCCACCATGCGTCGGACGCGGTGCCGATCCGACCCGAGCGGCTCGTCGCCGACCTGCGCAGGGTGCTCGCGGACGAGACGATCGTGCTTGCCGACGTCGGCGTCCACCACAACTGGCTGGTCCAGGAGCTGGAGTGTCGCCGGCCTGGCACGCTGCTTCAGTCCTGGGGGTTCGGCGGGATGGGCTTTGCCGTCTGTGGCGTGCTGGGGGCGAAGCTGGCCGCGCCCGAGCGTCCCGCCGTCTGCGTCGCGGGCGACGGGGGGTTCCTGATGGCGCCTCACATCCTGGCGACCGCGGTGGAGTACAACATCCCGGCTGTCTGGGTCATTTGGAACAACTACGGCTACGTTTCAATCCGTGACCTCCAGCTCGGGTTCTTTGGCGGTCGCGAGATCGCCACCACCTTCGCGCTCGAGGCGACCGGGGAGCTGTGTTCCCCCGACTTCGTCATGCTGGCCCGTGCGTTTGGCGCCGAAGGCGTCCGGGTGGAGAAGCCCGGCGACTTCGCGCCGGCCCTCGAGGCGGCGCTGGCCGCCGGGAAGCCGGCCGTACTCGACGTGCGGGTCGACCGCGAGGTGAGACCCCGGGCCACAGGTGGCTGGGAGCTGCCGCCTCTGCCGCCGGCCATGCCCGCGTTCCACCCCGAAGCTGGCTAGTCGAGGATCCCTGGCCCGGCGGGCACTTCCCACCGGAGGCAGTGTACCCCTCTTTTGTGCGTCGCACTTTGGAACTCGTGGTTTTCATCCTCTTTTTTTTTACATCTCGACGAGGCTGACCAGAGGCTTCACTATGGCGCGCGAGAGGCAAACGGGATATGGGCGCGAGCGATGGGGGAACATGTTCTTTGAAATCAATGAGTTGTATGGTGTGCCCCGGCGCCTTGAAAGAAGCTGCTCTCGCTGGTTAAAAGGTGAAAGGGTTCATAGACAGATTGTTTGGCCTCGCCCAATAATGCGCGCGAGCTGCCCCGGTAGCTCAAGCGGCCGATTCTCAAAGGGAAGGAGGTGACGAGGAATGAGATGGAGACCTGAGGTTGCCGTGTTGAGCGTGATCCTTTTCGCCGTCGTCTTGGTCCTCACGCCTGCGGTCGGAGTTCACGCGCAGCAGGTCCGACTGGCCAAACACGTCAAGGGGCTCAACCCCTGCGCCGAGAAAACGATTAACCCGTGCGCCGCCAAGACCCTGAACCCGTGCGCCGCCAAGACGCTGAATCCCTGTGCGGCGAAGACCCTGAACCCGTGCGCCGCGAAGACCCTAAACCCGTGCGCCGCCAAGACGCTGAATCCCTGTGCGGCGAAGACCCTAAACCCGTGCGCCGCGAAGACCCTGAACCCGTGCGCCGCCAAGACGCTGAATCCCTGTGCGGCGAAGACCCTAAACCCGTGCGCCGCCAAGACCCTGAACCCGTGCGCGGCGAAGGTCCTCCACCCTGAGAGGGCGAAGACCCTGACCGCCGAAGAGGCCAAGACGATCAATCCGTGCGCGGCAAAGAAGCCTCGGTAGGCCATGCCGTGCCCGCGACGGGGCGGGGTTGCTTCTCGCCAAGCGGAGAAGCCCCGCCCCGGACGCCGCGATCAGGGTTGGATCGAGCCAAGAGGCTCCGGCGCTCTCCGGCGCGGCCGCTCCTTGGCCCAGACAATGCTGAGCGTTCGGTCAAGCACGTCCGCCTTCGTGTCCCAGAGCCCTCTCGCAACCAGGCGCTGGGCGGTCTCGGGCTCCGTGGAGGCGGCGCAGAGGAGCCCGGTGGCCCCGCACGGGCAGTCGAGCTGATGGTTGGCGCGTTCCACGGCTGCCGGGACGGGATGGACAGCTTCACAGAACGGACACCGGGCGGTCATCAGAGGCAGATCAGCCGCCCGTGTCGGGTGCTGAAGCAATGCAAGATCCCCCGCGGCCAGAACGGGTCCACACGCAGGCGCTGCTCCAACCGCGCCTCGCGCAGCTCTCGCTCCCAGTCCGCCTCGTCCTCCAGGCTCGCCGCGAGGAACCGCCGCAGCTCGTCTGAGAGCACGTCGCCCCGGATCACGCTCAGGGCCCGGTTGATCTGGGCGGCGATCCGGGGATGGGGCTTCAGGCCCAGCAGGGCCCTCAGCTGCTCTTCAGCCGGGCCGTCCTCGCCCTTTCGAAGGTGGCTGAGGCCGAGGTAGAGTCGCGCCTCGGCCCGGTCAGGTTCACGAGCGACCACGCGCTGCAAGGCGTCCGTCGCCGCGTCCCACGCCCCGAGCTTATACCGAGCGATGCCGAGGCCGGCCAGGGCGTCGAGCCGCGCCGGCGCCTCTGCAAGGGCTTCGGCGAAGCGATCGGCCGCCTCATCGTAGCGCCCGAGCCCGAGCGCGGAGACGCCCCGTCCGTAGGCGGTCGCGCAGCCGGCCAGCGCCGCGGCGCCCAGGAGCACAGCCAGGGCCAGGGCTCTACTCTGCACAGCTCACGCCTCTTGCGCCTGTCGGCTCGCCATCCAAGACAAGGCAAGCCTACCGCCCACCGCCGGGACGGTCAATGCGACGTGTCGGCGGGTGGAGGCGGTCCTACCGCTCCCAGCGGAGGAACCGGGCGGCATTGTCGCCCAGGATCTTCTCCCGCTCCGCCCCGCTCAGGAATTCGCAGCGTCGGATGAACTCCACCGAGCGCTGGAGCCGGCCGACCGCGAACGGCGCGTCGCTCCCGAGAACGACGCGGTCGCTCCCCACGCAGGCGAGGGCACAGAGGAGCGCCGCATCGGAGTACGCCGTCTCCGAGTAGGCCAGGTTGTCCAGGTAAAAGCGCGTGAGGTAGTGGGACGGCGGCCGGGTGATCGTCACGCCCTTG
>JACQWB010000117.1 GCA_016209385.1 Candidatus Rokuibacteriota bacterium | reverse complement strand
GCGGTGGCGGCGGCTGTCATCTATGCCGCAGCGGTCACGCCGATGCCGAAGTTCACCCAGCCAGTGCTCTGGACGGCGTTCTTCCCGACCTACGCCGCGATCCTCCTGGTGCTGATCGGCGCGCTCCTGACCCCGGTGACCGGTATTGGCCTCCAGCAGCCGGCCTTCAAGAGCTTCTGGTCGCCCATCGGCCCTCTCTGGCCGATCCTCTTTGTCGCCATCGCCTGCGGGGCGATCTCGGGCTGGCACAGCCTAGTGGGGAGCTCGGTCAGCTCAAAGCAGCTCGATCTTGAGCCTGATGCCCACCCGATTGGGGCGGGGGCGATGCTCTCCGAAGGCCTCCTGGCCCTGATCTCGCTGGCTGCCTATATGGTCCTGGTGCCCGGGACCTTTGACCCGATCCGGGGCGTCGAGGCGTGGGTCATGGGGACGACCAAGCTGACCTCCGCGTACCTGGGCGGCGAGGGCTTCTTCCAGACCTACTTCGGCGCGATCCTGGTCCTCTACGCCTTGTCGCTTCTCACCCTGGTGGTGAGAGTCTGGCGCCTCGCGATCGCCGAGTTGCTCGGCGACCGGATGCCGATCGCGGCGAATAAGCATGTCGCGACCCTTGTGGCCCTGGCGGTCTGCTGGGTCTTCGTGGTCTGGGGGAGCTGGGTAAACCTCTGGATCTTCCTGGGCTCGGCGAACCAGCTCATGGCAGGGCTGGCCCTGATGATCATCAGCGTCCACCTCGCGCGCATAGCTAAGCCAACGCTCTGGAGCTTTATCCCGGCCTGCTTCATGATCGTCACGACGCTGTCTGCGATTGCCTGGACCACTCTCAACAACTACCTCTACAAGGCGTTCATCCTGGGCCAGGCCCAGAAGCTGGCCTCGCCGCCGATCAACCAGAGCGAGCTGGCGTCGCAAATTCTCGCGCTGATCCTGCTCTTCGTGGGGGCGTGGCTCTTCTACTACGGCCTGAAGATGGCGGTCTACCTCTACCGCGCTTACTTCCGCCACAAGGCGGCACCGGTGCCGGAGCCTTCACCGGTCGGGGCCCGGTAGAGGGCGCATGGTTCGCGCGCGGGAGGGACGGGAGCGCTCCTGTCCCTCCCTTTCTTTTCCCTGGGCTCGCAACTGTGAGGGGACACGATGAAAGAGTCGAAGAAGGAGAAAAAAGAGAGCGGGGGGTTCCTCCAGGCGGCGAAGAGCATCTTCTACGGGCTGGCTGCTCACGGGCACGTCACGGCTGCCCTCAAGACCCGGATGCACCTCGAGCACCTGTTCATGTTCATCACCGTCGGGGACATGCTCGGGATCCCGGTGCTTCCGCCCTACTACTCGCTCCGCATCCTCCCGTACGCGGTCCCGAACATCAAGGCGTGGAAGATGCGGCTCGCGCGGGAGCGGGACTTCACCGACTCGATGTACTAGAGCTCGGCCGGGCCAGGCATCGCGGAGGCCTGAATGAAAGGGCTCTTGCAGTTTCTGAAGGAACGCTCCGGGATCGAGATCTTCATCTTCGCGGGAAAGGGCGGGTTGGGCAAGACGACCTGCAGCTCCGCCGTCGCGTACCACCTGGCGACGGTCGAGAAGCTGCGGACGCTCCTGTTCAGCACGGACCCCCAGGCCTCCCTCTCCGACATTTTCGAGCGTGACTTCTACGGGAAGGGCGTCACCGAGATCCTCCCCAACCTGTCCGTGGTCGAGATCGATGCCGATCGGCGGGTCGCCGACTACCAGGAGGAGATCAAGCGGAAGATCAAGCAGATGTACGGGCTCGACGAGATCCCTGCCGAGATCGACGAGTACATCGACTCCACCTCGGCCGAGCCCGCCATGTACGAGTCGGCCACTTACGACGCGATGGCCGAGCTCGTCGCCAAGCGGGACTTCGAGCGGTATATCTTCGACATGCCCCCCTTCGGCCACGGCGTCCGCATGGTCGCGATGGCCGAGATCCTGTCCAAGTGGGTCGACAAGATCACCGAAGCCCGCGAGAAGGTGCGCGAGTACGAGGAAGTGGCTGCCACCCTGAAGGGCGAGGCGGTCGGGCAGGACGAGGTCATGAACGAGCTGCTCGACATCCGGAACAAGATTCGGACCTTCACCGACCTGATCACGGACTCGAAGCGGACAGCATTCTTCATGGTCCTGATCCCGGAGCAGATGGCCATCCTGGACACCGAGCGCGCGCTCACGATGTTCGAGGACCTGGGGATCAAGATGTCGGGACTGGTCGTCAACCAGGTGTACCCGCCAGAGCTGCTGCAGCGCGCGGGCCTGAGCGACTTCCTCAAGAGCCGGATCGAGATGCAGCAGCGCTACCTCGGTACCATCAAGCAGAAATTCGGCCCGCACCTGATGGGCCTGCTGCAGATGTACCCGCGCGAGCCGAAGGGGCTCACGATGATCGCCAACGTCGCGGCGGATTTGATGCGCTCGGACTCCTTCCTCACGGCGTGACGCGGATGCAGACCATCGCCCAGCTCTTCGAGGCCCGACCGCGGCTCAAGTACGTCTTCACCGGCGGCAAGGGGGGCGTCGGCAAGACCGTCTCGGCGGCCGCGCTGGCCTACCACTTCAGCCGGGAGGGCCGGAAGATCCTCCTCGCTTCGCTCAACCCGGTGCACTCGCTGTCCAGCGTCTTCGGCCAGGACCTCCGGGGAGGGACGATCCGGCCGGTATCGGCGCCGGACCTGGTCGGGAAACTCTACGCCTCCGAGGTGGAGGCCACCGACGTCGTGGACCGGTACCGCGTCAACATCGCCCACCGCGTGCGCGAGTTCCTGAAGTGGGCCGACATCCCGGTCGACGCCAAGCCCTTCGTCAACATCGCCGTGACGAACCCTGCCTTCGAAGAAGCGGCGATGTTCGACAAGATGGTCGACATCATGCTCACCGAGGGCGAGAACTATGACGCGATCGTGTTCGACACGGCCGCCGTGGCCAACGCGGTCCGTCTCATCGGTCTCTCCAAGATCTACGGGCTGTGGCTTGGGCGGATGATCCAGAGCCGGCAGGAGGCCCTGTCGATGAAGATCCAGTACGCGTTCCGGAAGGAGAAGGTCATGGACGAGGTCAAAAAGGACCCGCTCATGTCCGACCTCCTCTCCATGAACGCCCGCTTCCGGCAGGTCAAGGGGGTCCTGGTGGATCCGGAGCAGACGGCGTTCTTCTTCGTGACGCTCCCGCTGGCCCTCCCGATCGCCGTGGTGAAGCGCTTTATCAACATGGTCCGCAGCTACGACATCGCCATCGGCGGCGTGATCGTGAACCAGCTCATCAAGCGGGAGACCGCGGCGGCGAGCCCGGGCGACGAGTATCTCCAGGGCAAGTTCACCGAGCAGCTCGGCTACGCGCGAACGATCAAGCGGGACCTGGGCGACCTGGTGCGGGGCTTCGTCCCGCTCTACCCGAAGGAGGTCACCGGGGTGGAGAAGGTGGTGGACGTGGCGAATGACATCCTGGGCTTCGTGCCCGACTTCTGGCCCGATCTGTAGAGGGGGAAGGTGGGAGAGATGCTGGCGAAGCTCCTGAGCCTGCTGAACGGACGGCGTGCCAAGGACCAGGTCTGCGGGATGTCGGTGGCGAGGCCGAACGCCGCCACCCACGCGTACCTGGGCGAGACCTACTACTTCTGCTCGGAGCGCTGTCGCGACCGGTTCCGCGCATTTCCGGCGCGGTACCTCGAGCTCCCGGTAAAAGTGCCCGATTCTTCCACGGGCGGGGGCTGCTGCTAGGGTGGCCGTCATGGAGGCTGTCGCGCGACAGCCGATCGCCGCGCGCAACCTGGTCTTCGGCACCTCGAACTTTTTCGTGCTGCCGGTTCCGTCACCGTGGGAGCTGGTTCGCGGACCCTTCCAGCCGGAGGTGGACACGTGGACCCGCCGGGAGAACGTGTCGTGGGTGACGGAGGGACGGGCGGCCTACCTCCTGTACGACCCTGGAACGAAGCGCGGCATCGAGCTCCACATCGACGTGAGGCGGCGGGGAGGGGCGGCCGACGCCCCGGCGCCCGGCCCAGCCGGCGCGCTCCGGGACTCGGTCGTGATCGGCGGACACCAGGCCGTGTGTAGCGTCGTCACCCTCCGGCGGGGCCTCTGGCCGCGGCGAACGCTCCACCGCGTGCGCGTGGCGTTCACCTGCGAGCCGCTGGCCCGCGCGATCACCCTGGACCTCATCGGCGCCTACGGGCAGGACCTCCTGCACGCGCTGGCGCGGGACCTCGGGAGTATACAATGTCATTAGAGCTCCTCGGAGGGGGGCTCCGCCCCCCTTCCGAACCTCCCCCCAGAGGTTGCGCGGGCCAAGCCCGCGCTCGGAGCGCTTCGGCCGGGTGCGGGTGGACGGTGCAGCATTCGAATGTAGTTTTTCAGCACGCTATTAGGGCGGGGGCGCTACCGCCGCGAAGCCTGAGCGGGAAAGGAGAGGAGCCATGAAGCGTCAGGTCTTGGTCGAGTTCGTCGGGGCCCTCCCGGCCGTCATGGAGTTTTGAGGGGCCAAGTACGCCGCGGGTTGCGGCGTCAGCCGGCAGGAGATCAGAAACCAGTTCCCCGAGTACCCGCCCGAAATCCTCGCGATGCAGGACCGGGCCGCCCAGATGGCCCACCAGCTCAAGCAGGACTTCGGGCCGCTCGTCATTGCCAAGCCGGTCGGGCTCGATACCCTCCGCGGGCTCTGGCTATCCCTGAAGCACCGATTGCGGAACGACCTCCACGTGGTCATCAACGGCAAGCGCGTCGTCCGGGGGGCGGTGGACTACGCGGTGGTTCGGAGGGCCATCGAGGAGGAGTCGAGCGTCCAGGTTGCCTAGTAATCGGAGGGGGACACCCACGCCTTCGGCGTGGGTACCCGGGCCCCCTCCGAAGCCTCCCCCAGGAAACGGTTGCGCCGGCAGAGCCGGCGCTCAACCGGTTACTCCGGCGCGCGGGTGGTCAGTGGATGTCGGGGAGGTCGTCCGTGATATCCCGCTCCGTGAGCATGGCACGGCGCCAGTCGGTGAGGCGAGGGAAGAGATAGGGGAGCATCCTGAGGGCGACCGTCGAATTCATCAGCGGAATCCCCAGGAACTCCCCCAGCAGTACCACGTTCATCAGGTTCTCGACCTGGCGTTTCTCTTTCTGGATCTCCTTGTAGGTCTCGAGGAACGCGAGCCCCCAGAGAAAGTCCCGGGCGATCCGCCAGATCTTCAGCGACCGAAAGGCCTCCCAGAGCTTCTTCATCGCCCGTCCCGCCAGCATGTATAGCAGGCCCGCCCGGCTCCGGTCAACCCGGCGGTCACGCGCGCGCACCGGCGATCACCGGACCGCCTCTGCGGCGATCGCCTGGAGACCGGTGAGCAGGCGATCCCCCGGGAACTCTTCCGATGTCGGCGAGAGACTGAGGAGGAGGTGCGGGGACGAGCTCCGGATCGACATCCGGTGGAGGCGGAACGGAAGCCCCTCCACGATTCCGGCCCAGCGTGGACGCGGATCGGGCTGGCCTGCCGGGTAGGCCCACCGGAGGTCGGCTCCGCCAGCCGCCTCGGCCACCAGCCAGCGTTCTGCGGTCGCCGAACGGCTCCCTTCCCGGCCGGTCGGCGTGGTCAGGTCGAACAGCTCGACTTCGCGGCGCGGCTCCTTTTCGAATTCACCCTTGACCACGAGCAGGTCGCGACGCCCGCGGGCACGGTTGAAGATCCAGAGGAGGAGCATCTCGCGGGGCTCGAGCACGACCATGATGCCGAGCCACTTGAAGGGCTCGGGGGGACTGGATGCGAGAATCTGAAAGGCCGAGGTGCCGAGCCACTGGATCTTGGGAGGCGGATTCAGCCCGGCGAACCCCTTGGCCAGGCCGCGAACGAAGCGGCGACTCTGCCGGCGATTCCACTGGGCGCCGACGAAGTACCAGACGAGCAGCACCACGCAGACCGTGATCACGACGGTCGCGGGAACGTTGGCGAGCCACTCCATCGTGCCCACCCTAACGGAAGGCTCGGGGGCTGTCAACCGGCGCCCGCTCCCCGGGCAATGGCTCATAACCCTTTAACGTACTTGACAATCTTGATCGCGGCGTGCTAGCGTGACCCCCGACTGGCGTGGGGGACCTCGCCGGTCGGCCATGGGGCGAGGGTACAGGTAGGGGGCCCACCGGGGGAGCTGACCATGACGAAGGCGGACTTGATCAACGAGGTCGTCAAGCTCTGCAACCTGACCAAGAAAGAGACCGATCTCATCGTTAACACTGTCTTCGACAACATCGCCGAGGCCCTTACGAAGGGCGAAAAGGTCGAGCTCCGGGGCTTCGGCAGCTTCAGAATTCGCCACCGGAACGCGCGCAAAGGGCGCAACCCCAAGACCGGAACGAGCGTGAGCGTTCCCGAGAAACGAGTCCCGTTCTTCAAGGTAGGCAAACGGCTTCGGGAACTCGTCAACGCGTGAGCTGTCTGGTAGCGATGTCGGAGGCAGGGGGGCCGCGCGTCCCCCTGCCTTCGTTCTTTCGCTCCCCGTGAACCGCCTCTGGGCTCCCTGGCGCATGGAGTACGTATCCGAGGGGGGGCGCGCCGATGTCTGCCTGTTCTGCGCCGCGCTCGCGGCGAATGACGACCGGAAGTCGCTCATCCTCTGCCGCCGCCCCAAAGCATTCTTGATCCTGAACGCCTACCCGTACGCCCCCGGGCACCTGATGGCAGCCCTCACCCGTCATGTGGGCCCGCTGGAGGAGGCCACGGCCGAGGAGCTGGCCGAGACGATGAGGCTCGTGCAGTCCGCGATCCGGGCGCTCACCGCCAGCTATCACCCGGACGGGTTCAACATCGGGGTCAACCAGGGACGTGTGGCGGGGGCGGGCGTGGTGGACCATTTCCACGTTCACGTGGTCCCGCGCTGGAACGGCGACACCAACTTCATGCCGGTCCTGGGCGACGTTCGTGTGCTCCCCGAGTCTCTCGGAACCACCTACGACCGGCTGCGCCCGATCGTCGTGCCGTAACCGTGGAACCCACCGGTCGCCGCGAGGATCGTGCCGAGCCTACCGTCGCGGCCTCGGCGCTGACGCCCATGATGCGCCAGTACCGGGAACTGAAGCGCCGGTATCCCGACTACCTCGTCCTCTTCCGGCTCGGTGACTTCTACGAGATGTTCTTCGAGGATGCCCACCTGGGGGCGCACCTCCTGCAGATCGCGCTGACTTCCCGCCAGAAGGGGGACGGGGCGATCCCGATGGCCGGGATCCCTCATCATGCCGCCGACGGGTACATCGCCAGGCTGCTCGCCGTGGGCCAGAAGGTCGCCGTGTGCGAGCAGATGGAGGCTCCGGGGAAAGGGAAGAAGCTGATCCGGCGGGAGGTGGTGCGGGTCATCACGCCGGGGACCGTCACCGACACCGCCTTCCTCGACCGCGGGACGAACAACTACCTGCTCGCCGTGACCAAAGGGCGAGGAGGCCTCGGGATTGCGCTCGTCGACGTCACGACGGGCGAGTTCCTGGTCGGCGAGGAGCCGGGCGAGGGAGGCGCGCTGCTCGCCGCCGCGAGCCTCCGTCGTCCCGCGGAGGTGCTCCTGCCCGCGACGCTCAGGGACGACACCGCCCTTCTCGGGCGGCTCGGCGAACACGGAAGCACGCTCTCCTTTGCTGACCCCAGGATGTTCGAGCCGCGGGCGGCGCGGGACGCGCTGAGCCATCAGTTCAGGGTCGCCTCGCTCGACGTATTCGGCCTCGGCGGGATGAGCTGGGGGCTTCAAGCGGCGGGGGCGACGCTCGCCTACCTCCTGGACACGCAGGGCCCCTCGTTCGGCCACCTGACGCGGCTCCAGCGCTTCCACCCCGGGGAGGCGATGCTCGTCGACGAGACCGCCGTCGCCACGCTCGAACTCTTCGAGACAGTCCAGGAACGATCGGTGAAGGGATCCCTCTTCGGTTGTCTCAACGAGACGCTGACGCCGATGGGGACCAGGCTCCTCCGCCAGTGGCTGCTCCGCCCGCTCCTCGACCTGGACGAGATCGCCGCCCGCCAGGACGCCATCGCAGCCCTGGTCGCCAACCCGGACCGGCGATCGGAGTTCCGCTCCCTCCTCGCCGGGATCGGAGATCTCGAGCGGCTCACCGGGCGCGTGGCGCTCGGTGTCGCCCACGCGCGTGACCTGGTCGCCCTCCGCGGCTACCTCGCGCCCCTCCCGGCCCTGAGGGGGGCGCTGGCGGGATCGGCGACGCCGCGGCTCAACGCCCTGGCCGACGCGATCGCCGAGCTCCAGCCGATCCAGAAGCTCCTGGAGGATGCGCTCGAGGACAATCCCCCGCTCGCGCTCCACGAGGGCGGGCTGATCCGCGAGAGCTGGCACCAGGGCTTGGCCGACTTGCGGCGCGAGGTCCGGGAGGCCAAGGCCTGGATCGCGACCCTCGAAGCCCGCGAGCGCGAGCACACGGGAATCGCGAGTCTCCGGGTCAGGTTCAACCGGGTGTTCGGCTATGCGATCGAGGTCTCCAAGGCCAATCTGGCGCGCGTCCCGCCCGAGTACATGCGCCGCCAGACGCTGGTGGGGGCCGAGCGCTTCGTGACCCCCGAGCTTCAGGGGTACGAGGCGAAGGTTCTCGGCGCCGAGGAGCGGATCCACCGGCTCGAGCTCGAGCTCTTCGAGGAGGTGCGCGCGGCGGTGGCGCGTGAAGCCCCGGCGCTGCTCGCCACAGCGCGGGCCATCGGCACCACCGATGTCCTGGCTGCCCTGGCCGAGGTGGCCCACCGCTGGGGCTACGCCCGCCCGCTCGTGGATGGGAGCCGCCTGCTCCGCATCGTGGACGGTCGGCACCCGGTCCTCGAGACCGTCGGCGGCCGCCCCTTCGTCCCCAACGACCTGGAGCTCGACGGGGAAACCACCCAGGTTGTCATCCTCACCGGTCCCAACATGAGCGGGAAGTCCACGTTTATGCGCCAGGCGGCGCTGATCGTCATCCTGGCCCAGCTCGGCGGCTTCGTCCCGGCTCGGGAGGCTCACGTCGGCCTGGTGGACCGGATCTTTACGCGGGTGGGAGCTCACGACAACCTCGCGCGCGGCCAGAGCACGTTCCTCGTCGAGATGGTCGAGACCGCCAATATCCTGCACAACGCGACGGACCGGAGCCTGATCCTCCTCGACGAGGTCGGCCGCGGGACGTCCACCTTCGACGGGCTGGCGCTCGCATGGGCCGTTGCCGAGGAGCTGCACGGGCACACCTCCGCCAAGGTGCTCTTCGCCACCCACTATCACGAGCTGACCCGGCTGGCCGACTGCCTGCCCCGTGCAAAGAATTTCCATGTGGCCGTCCGCGAGTGGAACGACGAGATCATCTTCCTCCACAAGGTCCGCCCGGGTGGGACGGACAGGAGCTACGGGATCCAGGTGGCACGGCTGGCCGGGCTCCCCGCGCCGGTCGTCCAGCGGGCGAAGGCGCTGCTGGCCGAGCTGGAGGCGAGCCGGGACGGGCTCACCGGCGAGTCGGGCGTCGGCGACGCGGCGGCTCGCGCGTCGACACCGGCAGGCCCGGTGCAGCTCGCGCTCTTCCCGTCGGCGTCCCACCCGGTGTTGGCCGAGCTGGCTCGTCTCGACCTGACCGAGCTCACCCCGCTCGCGGCGCTGAACCTGCTGGGCCGGTGGCAGGGCCGGATTCGAGAATCCGCATGAGCCATCGTCCGTCAACCTGCTGGGCTGTGGCGTTTCGAGCGCCCACCCACCCCTTCGGGGCGGGTACCCGGCCGGCGCAATCAACTCGGGCCTCGCGTGGCGGGTGGCCTGCCTCGCGGCATGGCCGAACCCGCCACGCTCGAACTGCAGGGGGGAGGTTCGGAAGGGGGGCGTAGCCCCCCTCCGAGGGTGTATGAGCCGGATCCGCCGGCTGCCCGATCAGGTGGTGAACAGGATCGCCGCCGGGGAGGTCGTCGAGCGCCCGGCCTCGGTCCTCAAGGAGCTTCTGGAAAACGCCATCGACGCGCGGGCCAGCGCCGTGACCGCCGACCTCCGCGATGCCGGACGGCTGCTGATCCGCGTCACCGACGACGGGGAGGGGATGACGCCGGAGGAGGTCGAGCTGGCGCTCGAGCGCCACGCCACCTCCAAGATCGCGACCGAGGAGGATCTGCGAACGATCCGCTCGCTGGGGTTCCGGGGCGAGGCGCTCCCGGCCATCTGCGCGGTCTCCCGCTTCACGATTACCTCGGTCCCGGCGGGGACGGCGTGGGGAACGCTTCTCAGGGGCGAAGGCGGCGTAGCCACCGAGCGGCTCGAAGCGGAGGCGACGGCGGGCACGACCGTCGAGATCCGCGACCTGTTCTTCAACACTCCGGCCCGCCTCAAGTTCCTCAAGTCTCCGCAGTCGGAGCTGGCCGCCGCGCTGCGCGTGGCTCAGCACCTCGCCCTGGCTCACCCCGAGCTTCACCTCCGGGTGACCCACAATGGCCGATCCGTCCTGACTGCGCCCCGCGCGACGACGCTGAGGGACCGAGTGGGCTCCCTCCTCGGTCATGAGCTCGCGGCCGAGCTCCTCGAGGTCCGGTCGAACGAAGGAGGCGCCGGGCTTTCCGGGTTGCTCAGCCCGCCGCGGCTCTCGCGCGGGAGCCGGGACTGGCTGCTGCTGATCGTGAACGGCCGGCCAGTCAGGGATGCGGCGATCCTGGAGACTCTCGTCGAGGCCTACCGCCCGCTCCTGGCGCGCGATCGGTTCCCCGTGGCGGTCCTGTGCGTCGACGTTCCCCCGAGCGAGGTCGACGTCAATGTCCATCCAGGCAAAGCATGGATCAGGTTCCGCCAGCCGAGGCTCGTCCAGGAAAGCGTGTTCAGGCAGGTTCAGGCAACCCTCCGTTCGGCCGGGGTCGTCAGCCCTGTGGGAGGGGTGACCCGCGTCGCCGCCCCGTCGCCCGCGCCCCAATCGGCGTCGCCCATCGTGGGGGCACCGGGCAGTGGCGCTCCGGTCGATGCCGTCCCGGTCGAGCATCAAGAGCGGCTCTTCAGGGAATCGGAGGCAGCCTACGCGCCCTGCCGCTTCGGCGTCCTCGTCGGGCAGCTCCAGGAAACCTTCCTCGTTTCCGCAAGCGACGACGAGGTGTTCTTCATCGATCAGCACGTCGCCCACGAGCGCGTGGTGTTCGAGCGCTTGAAGGCCGAGGTCGCAGCCGGGCCGCTGGCGTCGCAGGAGCTGTTGTTCCCCTGCGTGCTCGAGCTGGGCCCGGCCGGTCGTGCGCGCCTCGGTCAGTGGCTCCCCACGCTCGCCGACCTCGGGTTCTCGATCGAGGAGTTCGGCAGCGGAGCGTTCGTGCTCCGCGCGACCCCCTCCCGCCTCAGGAGCGAAGAGCCCCAGCGCCTGATCGAGGGTCTCCTGGAGGAGGTGGGAGCGCGGCCCCCCGGATCCCCGCTCCTGGACCGCGTCCTCGCCTTCGTCGCCTGCCGCGCGGCCATCAAGGCGCACCAGCCCCTCGACCGGGGCGAGATGGTGCGGCTGCTCCAGGACCTCTCGGCGAGCGAGACCCCCTACTTCTGCCCGCACGGCCGCCCGATCGTCTCCCGCCTGTCACTCAAAGAGATCAGGCGCGAGCTCCGTCGAAGCTGGTGAGGCTGCCGATGTCTGAGCACGAGGACGTGGCACCGCCCCTGGTCGCGATCGCCGGGCCCACGGGCGTGGGCAAGACCAGGGTTGCGGTGCATCTGGCCGCGCGCATCCCGCTGGAGGTGGTGAGCGCCGACTCGCGCCAGGTGTACCGGAGGATGGACATCGGCACGGGCAAGCCGTCGCCAGGCGAGCTCGCCGCCGTGCCCCACCACCTGATCGACGTCGTGGACCCCGACGAGCACTACCACGCGGCGCGGTTCAGGAGGGATGCGCTCGCGGCGATCGCCGACATCCGCGGCCGCGGGCGCCTCCCCGTGATCGTCGGGGGCACCGGCCTCTATGTCCGGGCGTTGCTTCGCGGGCTCGTCCAGGCGCCCCCGGCTGACCCGCTCTTCAGGCGGGAGCTGGAGGCGTGGGCGCGAGCCCGGGGACCAGGAGCACTCCACGAGCGGCTCGCTCGAGTAGATCCTGAAGCAGCCAGGCGCATCTCACCGAAAGACAAGGTCAGGATCATCAGAGCTCTTGAGATCTATCGTCACACCGGCGAGCCACTCGGCACACCCTCCCACTGGCGCGAGAGCCGTCCCCCGTGGAAGCTCATCATGGTGGGGCTCACGATGCCTCGGCCGAGCCTGGCTCAAGCCCTCCATCGGCGCGTGGACGCCATGGTGGGGCGCGGGCTCAGGGCCGAAGTCCAGGCCCTGCTCGAAGCCGGCTACGACGAGGGTCTGTCAGCGCTGAAGGGGATCGGCTACCGCCACTTTGCCTGGGTCATCCGCGGCCGCCTCACGGAGGCTGAGGCCGTCAGGCTCATGAAGCGCGACACCGTCCGTTACGCCAAGCGCCAGTGGACATGGTTCGCCCGCGAGCCGGACCTCCTCTGGATGGACGTCACGACTGCCGGGGGCCCCGAGGGGACGGCCGAGGCCATCGCCAAGCTCATCGAGCGCGCGGGCCTCGTCTAGCAGCATGCTGAAGGACTTGATGCCATGGCGGTAACGACCACAACCCGCCGCCCCGAGCGGGCGCTCCTCGCGGCGCTGTGCCTACCGGTCCAGCGGCGCTGGGAGGTGCTCGAGTCACTCCAGGAGCTGGAGCGGCTGGCGGAGGCCGCGGGCGCCCAGGTGGTCGGTGCGCTCACGCAGGAGCGCGAGGCGCCGTCGCCCTCCCTCCACTTCGGGAAGGGGAAGGTGGAGCAGCTCAGGGAGCTGGCGCGCGAGCGCCGGGCTGACCTCGTGATCTCGGACGACAGCCTGTCCCCGGTCCAGGAGCGTAACCTGGAACGCTCCCTCGGGGTGAAGGTCATCGACCGGACCGCCCTCATCCTGGACATCTTCGCCCAGCGCGCGCGGACCAGCGAGGGAAAGCTCCAGGTGGAGTTCGCCCAGTTCACGTACCTGCTCCCGCGGCTGGTCGGGCAGTGGAAACACCTCGAGCGACTGGGTGGCGGGATCGGGACGCGCGGCCCCGGCGAGACCCAGCTGGAGTCCGACCGGCGGATCATCCGCCGCCGGCTCCGACGGATCCGAGACGCGCTCGGCGATGTGCAGACCCATCGGCGGCTCCTCAGGGAGCGACGCAGGTCGAGCGGCCTCCCCGTCGTGGCGCTCGTGGGTTACACGAACGCCGGGAAGACCACGCTCCTCAACCGGCTCGCGGGCGCCGCCTTCCCGGCGGCCGACCAGCTCTTCGTCACGCTCGACCCCGCGGCCCGCGTCGTTGCGGCTCCGGGCCACCAGCCGTTCATCCTGACGGACACGGTCGGCTTCATCCGCAAGCTCCCGCCGCAGCTCGTCGCCGCGTTCAAGGCCACCCTGGAGGAGCTGGCCGAGGCCGATGTCCTGATCCGTGTCCTCGACGCCAGCCACCCCCAGGCGGCCGAGCAGCGCGAGGCGGTAGAACGGCTCGTGGCAGAACTCGATCTCGCCGAGCGACCGTCCATCCTGGTGTTGAACAAGATGGATCGGCTGCCGGGCGGCAACGGGCTCCCGCCCGCTGTCGGCGACGGGCCCCGGGTGGCGATCTCGGCCCTCACGGGGCAGGGGATCGAGGAGCTGCTCCAGCAGATCGAGCTGGTCCTCCGTCCACGGTTGGATCACGCCGTGCTCCGGATCCCGTACGCCGACGGTCCGACGCTCGCGCTCTGCTACAAGATGGGCCGCGTGCTCCGCCGCACCGACGAGCCGGGCGGGATCCGCCTCGAAGTCGAGCTGCCTTCGCACTTCCTCGCCACGGTCGCGCCGTACCGGATCGGCACGCCCTGAAACTCTCGCCGGTGCTATACTAGGCCGCGCGGCCCCGCGCTCGGCTGATCCAATGGGACTGGCCAACTGGCTGACAACCTTCCGGATCTTGCTGATCCCTGTGTTCGTGAGCCTCCTGGTTTACCGGCACACCACGGCGGCCCTCGCCGTCTTCTGCCTGGCGAGCGTGACCGACCTCCTGGACGGCTACATCGCCCGAACCCGCGGCAGACCGACCCGCCTCGGCGCGTTCCTGGACCCGTTGGCCGACAAGCTTCTGCTCACGACCTCCTTCGTCACCCTGACCTACCTCTATCCGCGGCTCCTGCCGTTCTGGATCACGGTGACGGTGCTGAGCCGCGACCTCGTGCTGGTCCTCGGCACCGCGCTGATCCACGTCGCGGGCGGGCGCGTGCACCCGACGCCGACCCGACTCGGCAAGGCGAGCGCCGCGCTGCAGATGCTGACCGTCCTGGCCGCGCTCCTCGTCCTCGCCCTCAAGATCGACCTCTGGATCAAGATAGCCCTCGTCTGGATCACCGCCGGCTTCACGATCGCCTCCGGGATCCAGTACCTCTACCAGGGGACCAAGCTCCTGAACTATCCCAGCGACAAGGAACCCCATGTCCCGACCCTCGTCCGCTGAGGGCGTCGTCGTCGCGCAGGTGCGCAGGGGGAGTCCCGCCGCCGAGGCCGGGCTCCTGCCGGGAGACCGTCTGCTCGCCATCAACGGCGCGCCGCTCCGGGACGTCATCGACTTCCACTTCCAGGCCGGGGAGGAAGTGCTCCGGATCGCGCTCGTACGCGACGGCGCTGCCGGCGTGGCGATCGTCCAGCGCCGGAACGGCAAGGGGCTCGGGCTCGAGCTGGCGCCGCCGCGGCCGGGGGAGATCACCACCTGCGCGAACAAGTGCGTCTTCTGCTTCATCCACCAGCTCCCGCGCGGCATGCGGAAGAGCCTGTACGTGAAGGACGACGACTACCGGCTCTCCTTCCTGCACGGCAACTACATCACGCTCACCGACCTGGACGAGGCATCCCTTGCGCGGATCGAGGCGCAACGGCTGTCTCCGCTGTACGTGTCGGTCCACGCGACGGACCCCGAGCTGCGGCACCGCCTCCTCGGGGAGCCGCGGGTCAAGCGCGCGATCCTGCCGCTCATGGAGCGGCTCGCCCGCGCCGGGATCATCATGCACGCGCAGATCGTCCTCTGCCCCGACTGGAACGACGGTCCCCCCCTCGAGCGGAGCGTGGTGGATCTCGCGGGCCTCTATCCCGGGGTGGCGACCGTCGCCGTGGTTCCCGTCGGCCTCACGCGCCACAGGGAGCGCCTCCCCACGCTCCGGTCGGTGACGCCGGACGAGGCCCGGACCCTGGTGCGCGTGGTCGAGGCCTGGCAGCACGAGTTCCAAGCCCGGCTTGGGAGCCGCTTCGTGTTCGCGGCTGACGAGCTCTATATCCTGGGCGGAATCGAGGTCCCGCCGGCTCGGCACTACGAGGGCTTCCCGCTCCTGGAAGACGGCGTCGGGCTCGTCCGCCGCTTCGTCGACGGGTGGGAGCGCGTAGTCCGCCGGCTTGGCTCGCGTGGGCCGTACCGACACGCCGCCTCCCCGACGGCCCGGCGGGTCACCGTGGTCACGGGTGAGATGTTCGCCCCCAGGCTGACGACGCTCCTGGGCGCGGTGCAGCGCGGCGACCTCGTCGTTGAGGTGATCCCCGTGGCGAACGACTTCTTCGGCCGCGCCATCGGCGTCGCAGGGCTGCTCACCGGCCAGGACATCCTCCAGCAGCTCTCCACCCGTGCCCTCGGCGACCTGGTTCTCATCCCCGCCGCGGCGCTGAAAGACCGCGAGGGCGTCCTCCTCGATGACCTGACACCCGCGGACCTCGCGAGCCATCTCGGAGTCGGCGTCAAGGCGGTGGACCCCACCCCGCGCGCCCTCGCTCGAGCCCTCCTCGGAGCCTAGCTTGTGTCGGAGTAATGCCCTTCGAGCGCGGGCTTTGCCCGCGCAATCGATTCCCGGGGGAGGCCTCGGAGGGGGCCGTCGAGGCCCCCACCGATTGTCCCAAGCCGCTCAGGGCCTGTGATGGTCAGGCCGGTCATCGCGATCGTGGGGCGCCCCAACGTCGGCACGTCCACGCTCTTCAACCGCCTGGTGGGCCGACGCCAGGCCCTGGTCCACGACCTCCCGGGCGTGACGCGCGACCGGCTCTACGGCGTGGTCACCTTCGACCGGTGGCAGGGGACCATGATCGACACGGGCGGGTTCGATCCCCTGACCGAGCACGATCTGACGCGCGCGGTCCGGCGCCAGGTCATGGCCGCGATCGAAGAGGCCGAGCTCATCCTCTTCGTGGTGGACGGGCGGGCCGGGGTCACCCCCCTCGACGCGGAAATCGCGCGAACCCTCAGGCGCTCGCAACGTCCGGTTCTGCTGGTCGCCAACAAGCTGGATGGTCCGCGCCAGGTTGCCCAGGTGGGTGAGTTCTTCGAGCTCGGCTTCGCCGAGGTGTTCCCGGTCTCGGCTGAGAACGGCCGGGGTGTCGACGAGCTCCTCGAAGCCGTCCGGAGCCGTACGGGTGGCTCACACGCCAACTCGCCACCCGACGGACTGCGCGTGGCGATCATCGGCCACCCCAACGTGGGGAAATCGTCGCTGATCAACGCGCTGCTGGGCACCGATCGCCTCCTGGTTCACGCGGCGCCCGGTACCACGCGCGATGCTGTGGACACGCCCCTCTCCTTCCGCGGGCGCCACTACGTGCTCGTCGACACCGCGGGCATCCGCCGCAAGGGCCGCGTCAGCGCGCCCTTGGAGAAGCTCGCCGTGGTGATGGCCCTCAAGAGCCTGGAGCGATGCGAGGTTGCCGTGGTCCTGCTGGACGCCACCGAAGGGATCACGGCCCAGGATGCCCGGATCGCGGGCTACGCCCAGCAGGCGGGACGGGCGACGGTGCTCGCCGTGAACAAGTGGGACCTGGTGCCGCCCCGGAGCGTCCGCCGGGCTGAGGTGGTCGATCAGCTCCGTGATCGGCTCCCGTTCCTGGACTACTCCCCGGTGGCCTTCACGTCTGCGCTGACCGGTCTCGGCCTCGCGGAGCTGTTTGACCTGGTGGATCAGGTGGCGGAGGAAGCGACGAAGCGGATCCCCACGCCGCTCCTCACCAAGACGCTCAGCCAAGCCATGGAGCGCCGTCCAGCGACAGCCGGCGGCATGCCGCTCGTTTTCCACTCGGCCTCCCAGGTTGCCACGCTGCCCCCGACGTTCGTCGTCCGCGTCAATCAACCGGGGAAAATCCACTTCTCCTACGAGCGCTATCTCGTGAACGCGCTCCGGCAGGCCTTCGGCTTCACGGGCTCCCCGGTGCGGCTCGCCTTCCGCCGAGGGTCGTCAAAGAAGGCAAGGCGGTAACGCGTGGCCCCGCGCCCCGGAATCCGGCCCGTGCCGGTGATTCTGGCCCTGCTGGGGGTGGCGGTGGTGGTTCTCCTCGCATCGAGCCCGAGGCACCGCCAGTTTTACGCAAAGCTCTTCGGTGCCCATCCGCGGACCTCCCCCGAAGCCGGTCCCCCCTTGCCTTCACCCGCTGCTCGACCGGCCGTTCCGACAGCTCCATTTTCCCCGACGTCGGTTCCGGCGGCGCCGACGCGCACGGCGCCGCCACCGGCGCGGAGGGGCGATCGAGTAGTCGTGCGGGTCGTGGACACGCGTCCGGCGAAGCTGCCGAGCGTCGGAGTGCCGCCGGCGTGGAACCTCAAGGAGTTTGCGGGGCGCGCCGTGGTCGAGGTGGTGCGGGAAGATTCCCGCCTCGCGCTCCGCCTCCTGAGCGACGGGACCTCCTTCGCGCTCTACCGGGACGTGCTCGTTGACGTCAAGCAGTACCCGATCCTCGCCTGGCAGTGGAAGGTCACGAAGCTCCCGACCGGTGGCGATGTCCGCGAGCGCGCAACCGACGATCAGGCGGCTCAGATCTACCTCGTCTTTCCCCGCTGGCCGTCCCCCCGCACGAACAGTGATGTGATCGGCTACATCTGGGACAGCCGCGCGCCGGTCGGATCGAAGCTCACCAGCCGACAGGCGGCGAATGTCCGGCTGGTGGTCGTCCAGAGCGGCCCCGATCGGCTGGGGCGGTGGGTCCGCGAAGAGCGGAACGTCCACCAGGACTACGTCGAGCTTTTCGGCAAAGAGCCGCCCCGGATGGGCCAGCTCGCCCTCATGGTTGACTCCAACGACACGCGGAGCCGGGCGGAGGCGTTCATCGATGATCTGGTCTTCGTCCGCCCCTAGGACAATCGGAGGGGGGCCGGGTACCCACGGCTGTGCCGTGGGTGCGCCTTCGGCGCGGGTACCCGCCCCTTCCG
>JACQWB010000116.1 GCA_016209385.1 Candidatus Rokuibacteriota bacterium | reverse complement strand
GAGCTGTCCCGCTACTCCGGGCTCTGGGTTGGCTTCAAGATCGTGACGGACATCGCCGACGGGGTCGGCACGGCAGAAGTGGCGCCGGATCGGATCGTCATCGCCGACGCCGGGTTCACCTACGAGGGACGCCCCTGGCAGTCCACGCAGACCCCCATGCTTCTGCCGCCGTTCGGCCTGCAGCTGGAGCGCGAGATCCACTACGGCCGCCTCGAAGCCGCCAAGGCGTTCGCGGCGGCGAACCAGATCAACCGGATCACGGTGCCCACGCCCGACGCCTGGCTCGGCATCGCCGCCGCGGGCAAGACCTACTACGACCTCAGCCAGGGACTCCGCGATCTGGGCCTGGACGACGATCTCCTGCGTCGCTACGGCATCCGGCTGCTCAAGATCGGGATGCTCTTCCCGATGGAGCCGGGGATCATCCGGGAGTTCGCGCACGGCCTTCAGGAGCTGTTCGTCATCGAGGAGAAACGGTCGTTCATCGAACTTTTCATCCGAGATATCCTGTACAACCAGAGCGAGCGCCCGCTCGTCGTCGGCAAGCGCGACGAGACCGGCCGCAGCCTGGTGCCGGCCGACGGCGAGCTGGACGCCGACACGGTGGCTCAGCTCGTCGCCACGCGGCTTGAACAACGCCTCGACCTCGCGTCGATCACGGCGCGGGTGGCGTTGCTCGAGGCCGTGCGCGAGCGCCCCGCGCCGCTCGCGCCCGCGCGTCTACCGTACTTCTGCCCCGGCTGCCCTCACAACCGTTCGACCGTGGTGCCTGACGGCTCTCTGGCCACCGCGGGCATCGGGTGCCACGGCATGGCGCTCATGATGGACCGCAACACCGTCGGCATCACGCACATGGGCGGCGAAGGTGTCCAGTGGGTCGGCATGGCGCCGTTCACCGAGCTGCCGCACATGTTCCAGAACCTTGGCGACGGCACACTCTTCCATTCCGGCTCGCTCGCCATCCGCCAGGCCGTGGCGGCCGGCACGAACATCACGTACAAGATCCTCTACAACTCGGCGGTGGCGATGACCGGCGGCCAGGATCCGGCCGGAGCCATGCCGGTGCCGGAGCTGACCCGCGCGCTCGAGGCCGAAGGCGTCAGGCGCATCGTCGTCATGACGGATGAGCCGAAGAAGTATCCGAAGAACGCGTCGTGGGCGCGGGGCGTGGAGGTGTGGCACCGGGACCGGCTCGACGAGGCCCAGCGGACGCTGCGCGAGACCTCGGGCGTAACGGTCCTGATTTACGATCAGCGCTGCGCCGCCGAGAAGCGGCGGCTCCGCAAGCGCGGCAGGCTCCCTGACCCTGCCATGCGCGTGCTGATCAACGAAGCCGTGTGTGAAGGGTGCGGCGACTGCGGGGTCAAGTCCAACTGCCTCAGCGTCCATCCGGTGGAGACCGAGTTCGGCCGAAAGACGCAGATCCATCAGTCCTCCTGCAACAAGGATTACTCCTGCCTGCTGGGCGATTGCCCCTCGTTCCTCACGGTCGTGCCGCTGGGGGAGCCGCGGAAGAAGGCGCGGAAGACCTACGCGGTTGACCGCGAGCTTCTTGAGCCCGTCCTCAAAGTGGGGCACGCGTGTAACCTCTTCCTGATGGGGATCGGCGGCACCGGCGTCGTGACCGTCAACCAGATCCTGGGGACGGCGGCGCTCCTCGATGGCAAGCACGTCCGGGGACTGGATCAGACCGGCCTGAGCCAGAAGGGAGGCCCGGTCGTCTCCCATCTGAAGATTGCGGGCACCCCGTGGGAGGTCTCGGGCAAGGTCGCGGCGGGCGAGGCCGATTGCTACCTGGGCTTTGACCTGCTCGTGGCGACGACGCCGCAGCATCTCGCCCGCGCGCGGCCGGACAAGACGATTGCGGTGGTCTCGACGAGCCAGGTGCCCACGGGCTCGATGGTGACGTCCACCGACGTCCACTTCCCGGAACCCCACGGCTTGGTCGCGGCGATCAACCGGGTCACCCGCAAGGACGAGAACGTCTTCCTGGATGCCGAGGGCCTGGCCGAGGCCCTCTTTGGCGACCACATGGCGGCCAACATGATCACGCTCGGCGCCGCCTATCAGGCGGGCACGGTCCCGGTCAGCGCCGCCGCGATCGAGCACGCGATCGCCCTGAACGGTGTCGCGGTCCAGATGAACATCCAGGCGTTCCGCGTCGGTCGGCTGGCCGTGGTCGATCCCGAATGGGTACTGACGGTCAAGCGGCTCCGCTTAGGCGCCGTCGAGATCCGGCCGGCGCTCACGGTGGAGGTGCGAGCGCTGGTGGACTCCGTGGGTGCAACGGGTGAGCTCCACCGCCTCCTGGAGATCCGCGTGCCCGAGCTGATCGCGTACCAGAACACTGACTACGCTCGCGAGTATGTCGACCTCGTCAAGCGTATCCTCGTCGCCGAGGGCTCTGCGGTGGCTGGCGAGACGCGCCTGAGCGAGGCGGTTGCGCGCTATCTCTTCAAGCTGATGGCCTACAAGGACGAGTACGAGGTCGCTCGCCTCCACCTCAAACCTGAAATGACCCAGGGGCTGGCTGCGGAGTTTCCGGACGGTGTGAACGTGCAATACCACCTGCACCCTCCAGTTCTACGCGCCTTGGGCTGGAAGAAGAAGATCACGCTTGGGAAATGGTTCGACGCCGTCTTCCGCCTCCTGGTCAGCCTGCGGCGCCTGCGCGGCACGGCGCTTGACCCGTTCGGATACGCCAAGGTCCGGCGCGTCGAGCGGGCCCTCATCGGGCAGTACCGAAATCTGATCGACGGGGCGCTGGCGAGTCTCTCGCCTGAAGCATACGAACGGGCGGTGAAGCTCGCCACGCTCCCCGACCTCATCCGCGGCTACGAGCAGATCAAGCTCCGCAATGTGGAGCGATTCTGGCAGGAGGTCCATGCGTTAGGGTTTTGAGAGCAACCGGGCTGGTTGCGTGAGAGGTGAGCGATGAGAAAGGTGGCGCTGGTCGGAGTCGGAGTCAGTAAGTTCGGGGTGCGCAAGGCCTCCTTTCGCGACCTGATCTGGGAGGCGGGGAAGGCGTGCTTCGACTCCGTCCCGGGGGTCAGGCCGAAGGACCTCGAGGGGCTTGTCGTGGGCTCGGTGATGCCGGAGCGGACGGCGTTTCAGAGCCACATCGCGCCCCTGGCTGCCGAGGCGCTGGGGATCAAGCCTTCGCGCCTCTCGGCCCGCACCGAGCACATGTGCGCGTCGGGAACCGTGGGGCTCCGCTACGCCTACGCGTTTATCGCCGCCGGGCTCGCCGACCTGGTGATGGTGCTCGGCGTCGAGAAGCTGACCCAGCCGGTGGGGGAGGAGGCGATCCTCAACATGGGAGCCGGCGTGGACCGGGAGTGGGAAGCGTGCCACGGCCTCACGGCGCCGCCCTGCTTTGCCCTGGCGGCCCAGCACCACATGGCCAAGTACGGCACCACCGAAGAGCAGATGGCCATGGTCAGCGTGAAGAACCACACCCACGCCACCCGGAACCCCTACGCCCACTTCCAGAAGGGGGCGACGCTGGAGCAGGTGCTCTGCTCGCGGATGATCGCGACGCCGTTCCGGCTCTTCATGTGCTCGCCCATTACCGACGGCGCCGCGGCGGTAATCGTTGCCTCTGAGGAACGGGCCCGCGATCTCACGGACAAGCCCGTCTGGATCCTCGGCACCGGCCAGGCGCTGGACGGCTTCACCCTCTCCTCCCTCGCCGAAGACTACTCCCACTGGCCGGCGCTCAAGCGGGCGGCTCAGGATGCCTACCGGATGGCGGGGATCGGTCCGGGCGATGTGGGCGTGGCTGAGGTCCACGACTGCTTCGCCATCGCCGAGATCATCGCCTACGAAGAGCTGGGCTTCTGTGACAAAGGTGAGGGTGGGCGCTTCATCGAGAAGGGACTCTCCGATTACGGTGGCACGGTGGTGGTCAACCCGCGCGGTGGGCTCATCGGCTGCGGCCACCCGCTCGGGGCCACCGGCGTCGCCCAGGCCGCCGAGTGCTTCTGGCAGCTCCGGGGGGAGGCTGGGTTGCGGCAGGTGCCTGAGGCCGAGATCGCCCTCGCCCACAACAACAGCGGCATG
>JACQWB010000115.1 GCA_016209385.1 Candidatus Rokuibacteriota bacterium | reverse complement strand
TCCTGGAAGAGGAGCTGCCGGCTCCGTCACCACCTGTCACCGGTGTCACCGGTTTTTCTGAGTAGGGGGGGGTATGCCGTACACGGTGGTCCTCCCACGAGCCCTCCCTTTCCGCAGGCCCCCTATGTCCAAAACACCGGTGACGAGTGGTGACGCCTCCCCGTCCCTGGTCCACGGCTCACCTCAATGCCGAGTGGCGCCGGTGGACCACATTTCCACCGGACTTCGTCCCGGCGGCCCTGGCCTTCGGCTCCCGGATCCACGGCGCCGTCGGCTACTTCTACCGACAGGCGAAAAAGGGCCAGGCGCCAGGCCTCGAGGACCTCACGGCCTACTTCGAGGCGTACTGACAGCTTGAGAGAGGTGGTCGGGTGCACAGGTCCCCTTCGAGGTACCGCTGATCGACCAGGAGACCGGCGAGGTCCTGGACCGGCCACGCGTGGGGAGCCTCGACCTCCCGGAGCGCTCGGCGGATGGCCGGCTCGTCCGGTTCGACGTGCTCACGAAGACCCGGAAGGCCGAGCTTCACCGCTACTGGACCACGCGCGACCGGGCCGCGAACCTCGGCCTCTTCCGGCCGGTCTCTGAGGTGCTTCGCGCCATCGAGCGCCGGGTTTTCCACCCGGTGGTGAGCTGGCATTGTCAGGACTGCCCGTACAGAAGCCGCTGCTGGGCTGGGGGGGGGGCACTGAACGACATTAGCAGCAGCTTCCCCGTTGACCCGCACTTCATCCGCGCGGTAGCATCGGGCCATGCTTCGGATGCCGGGAGCGCCAGGACGGCGGCCGGCGGTGCGTGTTCTGCCCGCGGGCGGACTGGTGGAGAAGAACCTTATCCCCTTCCTATTGCGCGGCATGTCCGGTCGCTAGAGGTTCTCATGCCGAAGCTCCTCGTTGAGCAGCGCGGGCCCATCACGCTCGTGACGCTCAACCGCCCCGAGGTTCACAACTGCGTGGACGCCGAGACTGCCGTTGTGCTCGCGCAGGCGATCGAGAGTTTCGCAGCGAACGCAGCGGCGCACGTGTTGATCGTGACCGGCGCCGGCGACACCGCTTTCTGCTCGGGCGCCGACCTAAAGGATACCGATGCCTTGACCAGGCATCCCTATGTTGAGCGCGCGAGTCCGATGGGATTCGCTAAGCTCGACCCCGGAAAGCCGACGATCGCCGCCATCAATGGCTACTGCTTTGCCGGCGGAATGGAGCTTGCCTGTTGGTGCGACTTCCGGATCGCCGAGGAGCACGCCGAATTCGGGGCGCTGAACCGTCGCTGGGGCGTGCCGTTCTTTGACGGCGGCACCCAGCGGTTCGCACGCATCGTGGGCCAAGGGAATGCGCTCTGGATGATCGAGACGGGCGTCCGGTTCGGTGTGCAGCACGCGCGGACGATAGGCTTCGTCCAGGAAGTCGTGCCGAAAGGCCGCGCGCTGGCGCGCGCAATCGAGCTGGCGGAGGCGATCGTCAAGTACCCGCAACAGAGCATCCGGACCGATCGCCAGGCGACCCTCGCGACGTTCGGCACGTCCCTGGTCGACGGCCTCCGTTACGAAGCACAGGTCGGGCTCCGTTCGGCGCAGGACCCCGAGATGAAGGCCGGCCTCCAGCGCTTCATCCGGCGCGATCGCCCGGCTCCCCCGCACATGCCCCAGGCGTAGGGCGCGATGACGGATCGCCTGCACGGCAAGGTCGCGATCGTCACGAAGCGCGACCACGGGGCTGGCCTCGCCTGATGGCCCCGTGATCCCCGCGCTCGCCCTGGGCGCGCTCGCCCTGGTCGTCGCCGCCATCGTCGGCGCCGTGTGGGCCGTCCGCCGGGCGCGCCGCAGCCGCGCCGAGGACGCGCTGCGCCGCCTGGTCGGTGAGCTAGGCGGCGTGGTCAGCGGCAGCCGCGGCACGGCCGCGCACGAGGGCGCGACGTTCTCTTGTGGGTTCGAGCCGGCCGGGCGGCCCGAGCGCTTCGCGGTCACCCTCGCCGGCGCCGGCCCGGCGTTCGTGCTGCGCCGGCGAACCGCTCTCGATCGCGCGCTCGTCGCGGTCGGGCTGGCCCGCCCGCGCCAGACGGGCGAGGCGGACTTCGACGCCGCGATGTACCTCGAGACGGCGTCCGACGACCCCGTCGCGTCGCTGGCCGGCTCGCCGGCCCGGCGCGACGCGGCTCGCGCGCTCCTCGCGCTCGGCGTGACCCTGATCAGGCAGGACGGCGAGAAGCTCGGCGCCGTCTGGTACGCCGACGGGGACCCCAAGCCGCCTCCGGCCGAGACGATCCAGGCCGTGGTGGCTCAGCTCCGGCGCCTGGTGACTGGCGAAGGGCCCTTCACCGAGCTCGTCCCTCGCGTCGCCGACCGCCGTCGTATCCTGCACGTCGGCGGTACGTACCGAGCGGTGCCGGCTCGAGCGACCCGGTTCACCCGCGGCGCGCTCCGCCGGGCGGCGGCGACGGGCCTGACGCGCAGGATCGCCTTCATGGTCGGGTCCGGGATCGCCCTCGCGCTCGTCGCCTACGCCCTCCACGCGCGGATCACCGCGCGGGTGGTGCCCGACGGGCCGCAGGCGTCGGGTCCTCTGGCGCCGGCAGTGAGCCGACGCGACCGGGTGGAGCCGGACACGGCCCGCGCCTACTCCGAGCGCGGGCGAAGTCACCTCGTCGCCGGCCGATACCGGGAGGCGGCCGCGGACTTCCGGAGGGCGATCGACCTCGACCCGCTCTTCACCGCCGCCTACAAGCAGCTCGACGACGCCCTGACGCCCAGCGGCGACTGGGACACGATCATCACCTACTGGACGCGCCTCATCGAGCTCAAGCCCGACCACGCAGAGGCTTACTTCGAGCGCGGCGGCGCCAGGTCGCGGAAGCGGGACGTAGCCGGCGCGCTGGCCGACGCCGCCGAGGCCTGCCGGCTCGGCCTTCGCCGGGCCTGCGACACCTACGAGCGGTACCGCCGGGCGACCGAGTCGGCTCCCCGCTGAGCCGCGCTCCGGGCGCTGATCCCGCCAGGGACAGGGGCAATCCCGTGGCCCTGAGAGGGCGAGCCACCGTCACGGGAAGGCTCGGGCACGGGAGGAGCCGATGAGCAGACGGCGCGGGCTCAGGAACAGACCAACACTTCGGTTGACGGTCTCCGACAGCCCGCTCGTTTCTCCCGTTGAACCCACGCGCCCAGAGGAGATCCGGTGTGGGCCCGGATGCTCCTGATCGAGCTGGAGCGCGCGGAGGTGAACCTCGGAGCCCTGGCGGAGGCCCAGCGTCAGGCGGGGCGCCTGCCCCACGCGCTCGCCGGTTACATCGCCTGGCTCGCGCCCCAGATGCGCACCCTTGCGCCGCTCCTCCGGGAGACCTTCCAGGGGGTGCGGGCACGCGCCTCTGCCGACGGCGAGCACCTGAGAGTCCCCGAGGCCCTCGCTCACCTCTGGATCGGCCTCCACGCGGGCCTGAAATACGCCGAGGAGATCGGCGCCTGCTCAGAAGGCCAGGGTGAGGCGCTGCGCGCCAGGGGCTGGGAGGCGCTCCGGGCACTCGGGCGCGCCCAGGGGCGGCTCGTCGAAAGCGAGCGCCCGACCCGCCGGTTCCTCAGACTCCTGCTCACCCTCGTGGCCCAGCGGCGGGCGGTGCTGCTCCCGAAGGATCAGAGCGGCGAAGGGCTCCACGGCGAGCCGGCACTGATCGGCTGGCTGGACGAGCACTCCATGTACCTGCTCCCGGACGCGGCCTTCGGAGCCGTGAGCCGCCTCTGCCGCGACATGGGGGAACCCTTCCCGCTGAGACAGGACCGCCTCAAGCGGGACGTGGCCCGGGAGGGGCTCTCGGACTGTGAGGCCGGCCGCCACAGCGTCGTCGCCCGAGTGGGCGGCCAGCGGCGCCGGGTGCTCCGGCTCCGCCGGCGCGCGGTCGAGGCCCTCCTGGACGAGGAGTTGCCGGCTGCGTCACCACCTGTCACCGGTGTCACCGGTTTTTCTGAGTAGGGGGGGGTATGCCGGTACACGGTGGTCCTCCCACGAGCCCTCCCCGGGGACGAGCCTCCTCCCGAGCAGTCGCACGCAGAGTCTCCCGAGGCCTCTTCTCAACTTTTTCAGGAGGATCGAGACCGCCCGTCGGCAACCCCGCCCGCCGAAGATCTCCATCGTGCCCCGAGTGAGGGAAAGCCCTCCCTTTCCGCAGGCCCCCCTATGTCCAAAACACCGGTGACACCGGTGATGAGTGGTGACGCCTCCGGGTCGGCGGCGGGGTCAGGTGCGCTCATGAGCAGCGGGAGCCAAGAGGCCCGGGCGAGGGCCGGCGATCCGTGACCAAAAGGGGTGCCGAGGCTCGGTTCAAGGACGATCGGACCGTTTACGCCGTGCGCTCTCTGCCGAACCGGGAGCTGGGTCCGCTACGGCGGGCTGCCGCTCTGTCTCTCATGCGCGACGGATCGGGCCACGGCGGTGGTGATCGAGTACCGAGACAAGGTGACTGCTGTAGCCTGGCCTCGGGTCGGGCCTCGGGTCGGGCTCGCTCGGCTCCCTCGCGCCCGGCGGGCCGAGAATGAAGAAAATGAAGAGGGCTTTTTCGTGTCGTCGCGCGATAGCGCGATGCGCGAAAAAGGCGCGTTGAATGAAACCGCCCGCCGACGGTCGCCGCGGACGCCAGCTATGGGGATTGATCGAGCGAGGTGAGCGGCAGGAACGCGGCTGCCCGGGGTGAAGCTTCGAAAAGTCGGCGGTGTCTGCCGTGCCGGCGACCTGGCGGCGCAACGATGAACCGGCTTGGCACGACGATGCTGGCGGTTGAGACCTCACGCAGACAGAGTACGGGCGTGGCGGAGGGGGCCAAGGGGGCCGAGCGCGAGGTGGAGGGTTTCATGGGCTCCTCGCGCGGCGGGAAGGATCGCCGAGCCCCGTCAGCGCAGGCAGCGTTTCGACGACGAGCAGGCATCCGACCCCGCACCGAGGACACCGGGTGACATCCCTCCCGGTCAGCCGGAGCAGGAGCGCTTCCCACCGTTCGGGCTTCAGTGGTGCATTCGATTCGACGGCGACCGCCACCGGGGCGAGCCATTGGCGTACCCGGGGCAGTTTCTGCGGGCGCACGGCGTTGGCCAGGAATCCGTAGTGCCGGATCCGGACGAAGCGGCGGGGCAAGACATGGAGCAGAAAGCGGCGCAGGAAGGCCGTGGCGTCGAGGGTGGCGAGCCGGGGAGCGTTGCCGTGGGCGCGATCCTTCCAGCGGAAGGTGACCTGGCCGTCCTGCAGGGCGACGAGGCGATCGTTGGAGAGGGCGATCCGAGAGGCATAGCGGCCGAGGTAGGCGAGGACCTGCGTGGGGC
>JACQWB010000114.1 GCA_016209385.1 Candidatus Rokuibacteriota bacterium | reverse complement strand
GAGTGTCTCCACGTCGGCTGCATCCCCTCCAAGGCACTCCTCGGCGTCGCGACCCTGATCGGGGATGCGGCGCGCGTCCGCGCCGCCGGCGTCGAGTTCGGCGAGCCCAAAGTGGTTCTAGACCGGCTCCGGAGCTGGAAGGACGAGCAGATCTCGAAGCTCGCCAAGGGGCTCGACGCCCTCGCCCGTGACCGCGCGGTCGAGGTCGTTCGCGGGCGCGCGACGCTGGAGGATGCGCGGACGCTCCGGGTGCAGGGGGAGCAGGCCGGGTGGCTCCGCTTCCGCCACCTGATCCTCGCCACCGGCTCCCGCCCCGTACCCTTGCCGGGCGTGGAGCTTCGCTCGCCGAGGCTCATGGATTCACGGACAGGCCTCGACCTTCCAGAGGCGCCCGAGCGGCTCCTCGTCGTGGGGGGCGGCTACATCGGTCTCGAGATGGGGACGATCTACGCGGCGCTTGGGAGCCGCGTGACGCTCGTCGAGCTGACCGACAGCCTGCTGCCGGGTGTGGACCGGGATCTGGTCGAGCCGCTCGCGCGTCGGGTCAGGGAGGCCTTCGCGGCCGTTCACCTCTCGACGAAGGTCGCGGGGATCGAGGAAACGACGGCGGGGCTCGCCGTCAGGCTTGAAGGGGAAGGGGTCGCCTCGCCGCAGGAGTTCGACCGGGTGCTGGTCGCCGTCGGCCGGCACCCCAACTCCGACGGCCTGGGGTTGGAGCGCACGAAAGTCGAGACCGACGCGCGGGGTTTCATCCGCGTGGATGAGCGGCGGCGCACGGGCGATTCCCACATCTTCGCCGTCGGCGATGTCGCGGGCGGTCCCCTTCTCGCCCACAAGGCGATCCACGAGGGGCGGGTGGCGGCGGAGGTCATCGCGGGTCAGCCTGCCGCCTTCGAGCCCCAGGCGATCCCGGCCGTCGTCTTCACCGATCCCGAGGTGGCCTGGGCCGGCATGAGCGAGGCCGAGGCGCAGGCTCAGGGGATCACCGCGCGAGTGGCGAGAGTCCCGTGGTCCGCGTCCGGGCGCGCCGTTGCCATGGACCGGACCGACGGGCTGACGAAGCTCGTCTTCGAGGAGGGCACCGGGCGGCTCCTGGGCGTGGGGCTCGTGGGGCCTCACGCCGGGGATCTTCTCGCCGAGGCGGTGCTCGCCGTCGAGCTGGCGGCGACGGCGGAAGACTTGGCGGGCACGATCCACACTCATCCCACGCTCTCCGAGACGCTCGCCGAGGCCGCGCACCTCTTCCTGGGCTCGCCCACGCATCTCCGCCGTCCCAAGCGCCAGTGAGCGCGCGGGCCCGGCGCCCGAAGACAAAGCACCCGATGCCGCGCGGCCTGATAGACGTACCCGAGCCGATCGAGTTCATCTCGGTCCTCGACGCCGATGGCCGGGTGGACAAAGGCCTGGAGCCGGCGATCCCGCCCGAGGATCTCCGCCGGCTCTACCGGACCATGCTCCACGCCCGGAAGGCCGACGAGCGCCTCCTCATCCTCCAGCGCCAGGGCCGCATCGGCACCGCGCTGTCGGGGCGCGGCCAGGAAGCGGCGGCGCTCGGCGCCGTCTACGCGCTTCGCCCCACCGACTGGCTGGTGCCGGTGTTCCGTCAGCTCCCGGCGTTCCTCTGGCGGGGCTGGGCGCTCGAGAACCTGATCCTCTACCTCGCAGGCTACCTCGAAGGGATGCGCCTCCCCGAGGGGTGCCACGACCTCGCGCTCTGCGTCCCGGTGGCGAGCCAGATCCCCCACGCTGTGGGCCTCGCGTACGCCGCGCGCTACAAAGGCGAGGACAGCGTGGTGCTCGTCTTCCTCGGCGACGGGGCGACCTCGCACGGGGACTTTCACGAGGCCATGAACTTCGCGGGGGTGTTTCAGGTGCCGGTGGTGTTCTGCTGCGAGAACAACCAGTGGGCGATCTCGGTGCCGGTGGCGAAGCAGACGCGGGCGAAGACCCTGGCGCGGAAGGCGGGGGCGTACGGGATGCCGGGGGTTCAGGTGGACGGCAACGACCTCCTGGCGGTGTACGTGGGGACGCGGGAGGCGGTGGAGCGGGCGCGGGCGGGCAAGGGCCCCACGTTCATCGAGTGCCTCACCTATCGGCTCGGTCCTCACTCCACCGCCGACGATCCGACGAAGTACCGGAGCGAGGAAGAGGTCAAGGCGTGGGAGGCGAAGGAGCCGCTGCTCCGGTTCCGGCGCTACCTGGAGGGGAAGGGACTCCTGGGCGAGGCCGGCCACGCCGCGCTGGAGGCGGAGGTCGAGGCCGAGATTCGCGAGGCTGTGGAGCGCGCCGAGGCCCGGATGGACGGCGAACTGCTCGACGTGTTCACCCACGTCTACGCCCAGCTGCCTGCGGAGCTCAACGAGCAGAAGGAGCAGCTCGCGCGATTTCTCGATGCGTCCCCAGGAGAGGCCCAGGGCTAGTAGCCGAAACCCGAGATCGCTGTCAACGCGCCGGAGGAGGGTATGGGCGTCAAGTCGGATGCGTGGATTCGCAAGATGGCCCAGGAGCACAAGATCATCGACCCCTTCGTGGACGCCCAGGTTCAGCAAGGGGTCATCTCCTACGGGCTCTCCTCCTACGGCTACGACATCCGGGTCGCCGACGAGTTCAAGATCTTCACCAACATCAACAGCACCATCGTGGACCCCAAGAAGTTCGACCCGAAGTCCTTCGTCGATCACAAAGGCGACGTCTGCCTGATCCCGCCCAACTCTTTCGCGCTGGCCCGAACCGTCGAATACTTTCGTATCCCACGGAACATCATCACGATTTGCATCGGAAAAAGCAGTTACGCCCGTTGCGGGATCATCGTCAACGTGACGCCGTTCGAGCCCGAGTGGGAAGGCTTCGCGACCCTGGAGATCAGCAACACCACGCCGCTCCCGGCCAAGATCTACGCCAACGAAGGCATCGCCCAGGTGATGTTCTTCGAACCTGACGAGGTCTGCCAGGTCTCCTACGCAGACAAGCGCGGCAAGTACCAGCGGCAAACGGGCATCACGCTGCCCCGGATCTAGCCCTCGGTCGCACTTTGGGCACAGCACGGTGATCGACCGCCGTGCAGGCCATAAGAACTACGCCGCCGCTCTTAGGCCAGCACATCCACGAGGTGATCACGCAAGTCCTGGGCTACCGCCGCGGGCGCATCGCCCGTCTGGGGCAAGGGTTATCTCGACGCGTAACGTATGACCTTTCTCCAGTTTCTTGGGAAGCCCTTCTACGCGACGGGCGAGCAGCGGCCTTGTGGGTGTCCTAAGAAGGAGAGGCCTCTTCTAACGCCTCGGGCGGGATGATGGCTAGAAGCTTTGCGACAGTTCTACGGATTGTTTCAGCGACGGTCGCTACATCTACCGCATCTAATTCAACTTCGTGAAAGTTGCTGTGGAGCCGCTCGGCGATAACAAAGCCTTCATTGATAGTCGGGTCGTTCAGTTCCTTAGCAATAGTGGCAGCCCAATATCGCAAACTACGATGGTTGGCCAGATGGGTTCCTCGCCACACAGCCACGGCTTGGATCGCTTCCGCGACGCTGCCCCAAAAGAATTCGCTGGCTTTTGCCGCTTCGCCTAGCTGCAGTAACGCGAGAGCATTCTCGAGATAGTGTTGAGAGCTGGTAACGTAGTGCCTGACTCGTACTCGATCAAAAGTGGTCACACTTGCCCCGGGCTTTGATATTCGAGCAAATTACCCGTCTGTGAGTGCACTGTGACTCGGATAATTTGTGTCCGCGTAGTACCCACGTCAAACTCAAGAATCCAAACATCTCCCTCACGCTGCGCGCTCCTCAAAACTCGGAACGGGTGGTACCTTTTAATGAGTTGTTCGGCGACCTCAACAGCCGCTTCGGCTGATTCAATAGCTGGCAACTTGTCCTCCTACACTCTTCCACAAAAGCCGTGATAGCGGACTTCGTCCAGGGGCGTATACTGAGGCCACTCCCGTGCAGGGCGGGGCCGTCCTGGTTCGAAGCGCGTATCCTTGCGACCCGGTTCTTCATACCCATCCTCGAGGGTCCGTTTACCGCGCAAGTACAGTCTATACCGCCGGGCCGACGCGCACCAGTGTCCTTGGCCGCTGCGTGTAACTCCTGAACGTGCTCAGTCCTGTGCCGCACGAGCAGCTCCAGGCTCAGCCCTACTCCGGCAGGAATGCCATCGTGGCCAGGGGTGGCTCGAGACCATAGGTGATGCCGTGCGGGCCCTCGCCGTCGCCGGACAGCGGCATAGCCTCCTCCTCTCTCCACGTAACCCTTCCCAGCGGCGTGACCGCCGTACGTTGGGCCGACCATGCAGTTCACTTGCGCAACAGGGAGGTCTGCGGCCGTAGCTGGCGCTGCCGCGGGGCGTCGGGGCCGCTAGACCTCAACCTCCACCGGCCGACCGTCCGGGAAACTCAGCACCTTCCCCGGCACCCGAAGGTCGTCCGCCTCGTACATCGCGCGGATCTCCCGCCACTCATCGACGGCGATCAGCGCGGCGAGGCGGTCCAGACGCTCCGCCACCGGGTCGGGCACGCTCCGGCCGGGCCCGAACGCGCGCATGAGCCCCCAGTAATCCCACGGCAGCAGCTCCTGCTTGTTGAGGGTGGCGAGATCGCGGACAACACTGGCGGCGACAAACCAGGTGCCTGCGATGCCGATGAACGACACACCGCACGTGTCGCCACCGATCGTGCCCCGCCGGACGCCCTGCCAGGCTGTGCCGGCCGTGAGGAACCGATCGCGCGGCACGTCCCACGGCGTGAAGTCGATCGGGTACTCCCTCAGCGCCTCCGCATCCAGCTCGGCGTCCAGGAGTCTCCAGGTCTGTCCGTCCCGGTACTCGCAGACCCAGTGGTCCTCGTGGAAGCCGCGGACGAAGTAGGTAGCGAAGCCCACGCGGAGGCGGCACGGCACGTGGTGATGCCTGAGGATGCTCGCGGCGAGCAGGGCGTAATCGCGGCACGTACCGATGATCCGCCGCTCGTATGGCCGGGCGGCGAAGAGCGGCCGATCGTCGCGCTCGATGACCCGGCGGAGCAGCTCGCGGGCGGCGCGGCTCTCGGGATCGCGAGCGCCCTCGTGGGGGTGGGTTACGCGCCGGCGCTTGATGAAGACCGGGTGCAGGATGAGTCCTGAGACGACGCCGACAACGCCGGGCGGGTCGCGTGGCAGCGCGTCGAGCAGACTGGCGGACTCGCCCGGGTCCGACATCGTGCTCTGGGAAGCGTAGAACGCTTGCTCGTCGGAGGTCATCGGCCGTTGGGCGTCTCCAGTGCCCATCCGGGGCGCGCGTTGTGGCGGCCCTGCCTGGGAAGCATGGGCGATGCTACAGCGCGGGTGAACAGCGGGTCAAGGGGACGCCGCTCCTTGAGGCGGAGTCGAAAGCGAGTTGCGGCCTCGCTAGATCTCTCTGGCCGGTGCTTCTTCGAGGAGTTCCAACGCCCTGCGTGCCGGCGCATAGTCGGGATCGATCGCCAGGGACCTCTGGAACTCTCTGCGAGCCTGTTCGAACATCCCCTTCTTCAGATAAATCCGGCCCAGGTTGAAGTGGGGGAACTGGTAGCAGCAGTACCGCTTGGCGCGCATGGCCCTCTCCAGATACGGGATGGCCTCGTCCTCCCGGCCCAACTCGATGAGATAGACACCGATGTCGTTGTAGGGGTTGCCGAAGTCGGGATCGATCCGGATCGCCTTCTCCGCTTCTTCAATCGCTCGCGTGTAGTCCCTCATGTGGCTGTACGTCCACCCGAGAAACGTGTAGGCCTCCGCCGTGGGTTCGATCTCCAGCGACCTCGTGAGGAGCCGGATCGCCTCTTCGTACCGACCCGCGAGCGTCATGAAGTAGCCGATCCTGTAGAGCTGCTTGGCCATCCGGCGTTTTTCCTCGGGTTCGCCCTGTCCGAGAGCACCTTCTGCCCGGAAGGGCAGCCACAGCAGGACTGCGATCAGGTAAAGGGCGATGATCCTCGGCGGTCTTATCATCGCGGTCCGAACCGAATTATACGCCCCCCTGGAGCTGCCGTTCGCGGCAACTTCTCCCGCCCTGCTCCTCTGGCGGCCGAGTCCGTTTGAGACTCGGCAGGAGCCGAACGCGCTGATGACATCCGGTCCGCTCCGGGCGCGCTCCCGCTCAGCGCCCGGCGCGCGCGTCCGTGAGCATGACGGCGATTCCCGCCGCGACGAGCGTCGCGGTCAGGAGCCAGAACACGCGCTCGTAGCCGCCCAGCGCCACCTGGAGGAGCGCCGCACCCACGGGCGCGACCGCGCGGGCGCCGTTGGCCCCGAGCGCGACCGCGCCGCTGATCGCGCCGTAGTGGCGAGGCCCGAAGATCTCGGCGATCGTCGTCGCGCGGGCGAGCGTGGACATGCCGTTGGCGGCGCCGAGCATCACGACCATGGGCACGAGCGTCGGGAGCTTTGCCGCCAGCGCGAGCTGGGCGAGCGCTGCCGCTTGGGTGAGAAAGATCGCCGCCGTCACGGCGTGGTGGCCGAAGCGCGCGGCGATCGGCGCGAAGAGCAGGCGCGCCGGGACCTGCATGGCGCCCATCCAGCCGATCATCACGGCCGCGAGCGTCGCCGAGTAGCCGCGGTCGACAAGGTACGGGATGAGATGGACCGTGACCGAGTTGGTCGTGAAGTTCCCCACGAAGAAGGCGAGCGCCAGCACCCAGAAGACGGCGGTCCGCGCCGTCGCGGCGAGCGTGAATCCCGGCACATCCGCCTCACCCCGCGCCGCGCCGGTGGCGTGCGGCTCCGGGCGCGGCGGAGGCCGGAGCAGGAACGCGTGGATCGGGATCGTCAGCACCGCGAGGACGACCGCCAGCGTGACGAGCGTGGACCGCCAGCCGAGCCGCTCGACGAGCCAGGCCTCGATCGGCATGAAGATCGTGCTCGCGAAGCCGGCGGCGAGCGTGAGGGTGAGGAGCGCTCGATCGCGGGGGCCGGTGACGAACCAGCCGACGATGGCGGCGAAGGCAGGCTCGTAGAGCGTGGCGGCGAGGACGAAGCCCATGAGGCACCAGACGGCGTAGAGCGCGGGCAGGCTCTCGACCCGCGACCAGACGAGGAGAAGCAGTGCGCCCAGGCACGAGCCGAGGGTCATCAGCGCCCGGGCGCCGTGGCGGTCGATCCACCTGCCGACCGGGAGCGCCGCGAGCGCCGCGAGGCCCATCCCCACGGAGAAGGCGCCCGTCACGGCCACGCGCGAGAAGCCGAGGTCAGCCTCCATCGGCCGGAGGAGGACGGGGAAGCCGTAGTAGAGGATGCCCCAGGAGACGGTCTCGGTGACGCAGAGGCCCGCCACGACGATCCAGCCGTAGTAGGCGCCCCGGAGGCGGGTCACAGGCGGGCCACGCTACGCGGCGCTTGCCACACCTCAGCGGCCGCGGCGTGAGCGCGGATGGCGTCTCCCGTTACTTCGGGGACATGGGAAGCATGCCGATCCGGCAGCGCGCGTGAAGAGCGAGTCAAGGGAAGTTCGCAGGGAGCCTCAGCCGATCTTGATGATACCCGGCTCGACAGGCTTGAACCGCTCGGCCACCTGCGGGTCGTGGCCCGCGACGATCAGCCGCTGGGCGCCCGCGAGGGCGTGGATCGTCTCGAAGGCTGCCAGCATCTCGGGCAGGCTGGTGATGATCTGCACGGGCTGGCGCGTCTCCACGTTGCGATAGAAGTGCGAGGCGTCGGAGGTGAGGACGACCGGGCCGAGCCGGGTTGCCACGGTGACGATCTGGAGCCCGGCGGTGTGGCCGCCGACCCGGTGGAGCTTGATTCCCGGCAGCACCTCCCGGTCACCGTCGAGCATCCGGACACGGTTGGCATAGTTCAGCGTGACCAGCCGCGCCAGTGCCTCCGGGTTGGCGGACTGCCCGAAGGCATCGTAGCGGCCCCACGGCCCCGTCCAGAACGCCACCTCATCGCGCTGGATCCAGTACTCCGCGTTGGGGAAGAGGCTGTGGCCGGCCCAATGGTCGTAGTGGAGGTGGGTGATGAGCGCCATGGGCACGTCGCCCGGCTTCACGCCCGCGCGCTCGACCATCGCCGCCGGGCTCACATAGCTCCGGATCCCGCGCTTCCGCGCGTCGTCGTCGAGGAAGCCGGTGTCCACGAGGATCGGGTGGGGGCCGCCGAGGATCAGCCAGACGTAGTAGTGGAGCGTGATCGGCGTGTGCGACGCCTCACGGTAGAAGAACTGGCAGGCGCTCGTGTCCCGCTCCGCGTACTTGAGCGCGTAGACCTCGTACCGGGTCACCGGGCCCTCGGCTGCCGTGCCGACCCCGACGTGGGAAGCATGGCAAAGGCTACAGCGCGGACGGAGAGCCGGTCAAGGGGCACGCTGACACGGGCACTCTGACGAGGCTTCGAGCGCCGATTGATAGGCCAGGGCATCCCGTCAGCCGCGGCCGATGAAGGGCATCTTGGTCGCCATGACCGTCATGAACTGCACGTTCGCATCCAGCGGAAGGCTCGCCATGTAGAGCACGGCGCGCGCGACCTGTTCCACGTCCATAAGCGGCTCGACCGCAATGGAGCCGTTCGCCTGCGGGACACCCTTCGCCATTCTCGCCGTCAACTCGGTGGCAGCGTTGCCGATGTCGATCTGACCACAGGCGATGTCGTACTTCCTCCCGTCCAGGGATGTCGACTTGGTGAGGCCGGTAATCCCGTGCTTGGTGGCGGTGTAGGGGGCCGAGTTGGGTCGCGGCGCGTGGGCCGAGATGGAGCCGTTGTTGATGATGCGTCCGCCTCTGGGATCCTGGCTCTTCATGATCTTGAACGCTTCCTGCGTGCACAGGAAGGCGCCGGTGAGGTTGGTCTCCACCACCGCTTTCCATTGGTCGTAGCTGAGCTCCTCGAGAGGTATCCCGGGGGCACTGACGCCGGCGTTGTTGAACAGCAGGTCGAGGCGGCCGAACGCCTCCTTCGCTCGCGCGAAAAGGGCCCGCACGGAGTCCGGATCGCTCACATCGGTGGGAACGACCAGCGCCCGCGCGCCAGCCGGCCCCGCGTCCTTCACTGTCTGTGCCAGCAGCTGTTTGCGACGTCCGGCGAGCGCGACGCGATATCCGCCCTCCAACAGGGCGATCGCAACGCTCTTCCCGATGCCGGTTCCCGCACCCGTGACGACAGCGACCCTGCCCTGGGCAATCATTGGTCGGTCTCCCTGAGTTCGCCTGCGGCTCGGCAATTCCTTCCGTAGCTAAGGCATAGTCGTAGTGTACCCGCGCGCGCGGAAAATATACAGAGCCGGCCACACCGACCCTCGGCCGATACGGGCTCTTCCCCTTCAGGGGAATTCCCCCCGGGGGCTCCGGGATTTACCCGATTCATGCCCTCCGGTGTCCATTGTAATCATGGGGCCTGAGAACACTGGAGAACCGGGTCGCATGGCCTCATCCCTCACACATCTCGGGGAATTTACCGTTCCGGCTCCCGCTCCAACCCAGCCGGTACGGGCCTACCGGCTACAGGCCTACGTTGGCACGAACTTCGAGCCGATCTTTGTCCTCTTCACGCTCGTTACGACCGCCCTGATCAATTACTTCATCCCGGACAAGATCGCGTTTCTGAACTTCTACTTCCTTCCGGTCATCCTGGCGGGGTACCGCCTCGGCCGGCGGAAGGCCGTGCTGGGCGCGTTCCTCTGCGTGCTCGTGGTCTCCGTGTACGCGATTCTCTTCCCGGAGTGGTTCTACGTCGGCGCGACTCCGACGGATCTGGCCTTTCGCGTGTTGACGTGGGGGTGCTTCCTCGTACTCGCCGCGGCAATGCTGGGCGCGCTCCAGGATCGCCTCGCCGAAAAGGTTGTGACAGTTCAAGCGTTGAACGCGGAGCTCCAGCGGAAGCAGGAGGACCTCATACAGGCCAACACGTCGCTGGACCACTCGAAACGGTCCGTCGAGCTCCTCAAGCGGAAGGTTGAGGAGGCCCTGTACTCCACGATGGATTCCATGGTTGCGAACCTGATCATCGAGGATCGGCTGCGCAACGAAAAACGCAATGTGACCGTGCTGTTCTCTGACCTCGTCGGCTTCACCTCGTATTCCGAGGAGCACGCGCCTGAGGTCGTCGTCCGCGAACTCAACCGGTACCTCTGCGACACCGAGCCGATTTTGCTTGCCTATCATGGCCATATCGACAAGTACATGGGCGACGGTATCATGTGCGAGTTTGGCGCGCCCCTCGACCTGGAGATGCACCAGCTGCTCGCGGTGGTGGCCGGCATGAAATCGCAGGAGAGGATGCTGAAACGGGACTATCCGTGGGGCCTGCGCGTAGGGATTGCATCGGGGCCGATGATCACGGGCGTCATCGGTTCGAAGCGACAGATGTACACCGCCATCGGGGACATGGTGAACGTTGCGGCCCGGCTCCAGCAGAACTGCACTCCCGGACGCGTTCTCATTGATGGCGCCACGTACGAAGGCGTCAAGCGCTTCGTCGAGGCCCGGAAGAAGCGCCACCTGCCGTCAGAGGGCGTGGATAGGGAGAAGGAACGCCGGCTCCAGGCGCTGCAGGAGGCTGTGTCGCAGGGCGTCGGGAGCGCCGAGGTTTATTTTGAGATCGGGAACATCCACCTGGAGCTGAACGACCTGGACGACGCGCTGTACTATTTCGAACAAGCGATGAAAATCGATCCTGACAACTTAGAGTTCAAGTTGAGATACGCCGAGGCCGGACTGAAGGCGCGGGAGTGCGAGCGAATCGGAGTGAAGGGGAAGCGGAACCGGATCGACGCATATGAAGTCATCGGGCTCAAAGATCCGCTGGAGAACCGCGACAAGTTTCCCCGCACCTTCCTCGACGAATTTGGGCCCGCGGTGAATCTCATCCAAATTCCCGACGACGTGGTGCTGCCGGTCGAAGCGCTCGACGGCAGCATCGGCCATGCAAGGGCCGTGGCCGTCATCGCCTACGCGCTGGCCAGCCACTTCCCTTTGAGCGACCGGGAGAAGCTGGATATTCTGCACGCTGGGTTCGTGGCAGATATCGGCAAGGAGATCAGTCCATCGCACCTGTTGAACCGCGCGGGCCGCCTGACTCCGAGCGAGGCCCAAATCGTGAGGGAGCATGCGGTTGAAAGTGTCCGGCTCGTGCGAAAAATGGGGTACGAGAACGAAGCGATGCTCGACTGCGTCCTGCATAGCCACGAACACTTCAATGGCGGCGGCTATCCCGATGGGCTGAAGGGAGAAGACATTCCGCTGGGATCCCGGATCCTGGCGGTCGCTGACGCGTACGACGCCCTCACCTCGTGGCGCCCGTACCGTGAGGCCTGGGAGCGGAGCGCCGCCCTCGACGAGATCGCCCGGATCGAGACTGGAAGGCTCTACGACCCGACGGTAGTCGACGTGCTGATACGGATCATGGCATGACGGCACTGGCTTCCGTGGGAAGTGTGGCGGCGGTCGCGGCACACGATCGGGTCCAGGAACTTGAGCAGAAGCTCGCGTACGAGCAAAAGCTCGTCCATCTCATCAATCGGATCCACGCGGCGAAGAGTCTCGACAGCATCTTCATCGAGCTGCAGGATAAGATCCTCGAACTCCTCGATGCGGAGCGGATGACGCTCTATGCCGTTGACCAGGAGAAAAAAGAACTCTACTCGAAGTTCCTCGCCCTCGACACGGTCAACGAGATCCGGGTTCCCATCAGCCCGACGAGCATCGCGGGCTACGCCGCGTTGGCGCGCCAGATGGTCAACATCGCTGACGCCTACGACCAGACAGAGCGGGCACGGATCTCGCCGACGCTCAGCTTCGACGGCTCCTGGGATAAAAAGACCGGCTTCCGGACCACGCAAGTCCTCGCCGCGCCGATCCTGAGCGAGCAGAGAGCCATCCTGGGCGTGATCCAGCTCCTGAACAAGCAACGGGGGCCGCGGTTCACCAGAGAGGACGAGGCGAGCGTGGCGCGAATCGCCAAGACGCTCGGCATCGCCTTCCACAATCAGCACCAGCTGGCCCAGAAGCGGCCGACGAAGTTCGATTACCTCCTGGCCCAGCACCGGATCACCCCGGAGGAACTGAGCGCTGCGATCGCCGAGGCGAGGAGAAAACAGGCGGACGTGGAATCGATCCTGGCGGAGCAGTATAGGGTGCCGAAGGCGGAGATCGGCGTCTCCCTGAGCACCTTCTACAAGTGCCCGTTCGTGGAGTTCGATGGCAAGATGTTGATCCCGTCCGACCTCATGAAAAATCTCAAGATCGAGTATCTCAAGAAAAACTTCTGGGTGCCGCTGAGACGCGAGGAGGACGCCGTGGTTGTCCTGCTCGACAATCCCCAGGACCTCCAGAAGATCGACAGCATCTCGCAGCTCCTGCCGCAGCAGAGGATCCGGTACGCGGTAGGGCTCCGGAAAGACATTCTGCAGTTCATCAGCGCCGCCAGCGACGAGTACGCGCCAAAGGATTCCATCACCAACATCATCGACGACCTGAAGGCCGAGGAGACCTCTGAGGAGGTGGTCGGGGCCGAGGTGGATGAGAACGACAGCATCATCGTTCGCCTGACGAACCAGCTCATCGCGGACGCGTACAAGGCCCGGGCGTCCGACATCCACATCGAGCCGTACGGACCGCAGAAGGAGACGGTGATCCGCTATCGGATCGATGGCGGCTGCACGGAGTACCAGAAGATCCCGGCCGCGTACCGCCGGGCGGTCGTGGCCCGGTTGAAGATCATGTCCCAGCTGGACATCGCCGAGCGGCGCAAGCCCCAGGACGGCAAGATCAAGTTTCGCCTGCCGGACCGCGAGATCGAGCTGCGCGTGGCCACCATTCCGACCGCCGGGGGCAACGAGGACGTGGTCATGCGGATCCTGGCCGCCAGCGAGCCCATCCCCATCGACAAGCTGGGGATGAGCGAACGAAATCTCCGCGAGGCCAAGAAGATCGCGGAGAAACCCTACGGGCTCATCCTCTGCGTGGGCCCCACCGGGTCCGGCAAAACGACGACCCTCCACTCCGTGCTCGGGTACATCAACAGGCCGGACAGGAAGATCTGGACCGCCGAAGACCCGGTGGAGATCACGCAGTATGGCCTGCGCCAGGTGCAGGTCCAACCGAAGATCGGGTTCACCTTCGCCACCGCCATGCGCGCATTCCTGCGGGCTGATCCCGATGTGATCATGGTCGGCGAGATGCGCGACGCGGAAACGGCCGCCACGGGCATCGAGGCTTCTCTGACCGGCCACCTGGTGTTGAGCACGTTGCACACGAACAGCGCCCCGGAAACGGTTGTCCGGCTTCTGGACATGGGCATGGATCCGTTCAACTTCGCCGACGCGCTGCTCGGGATTCTGGCCCAGCGCCTGGTCAAGCGGATCTGCACCGATTGCAAGGAGGTGTACCACCCCTCCCGGGACGAATACGACGAGCTGGCGCGGGCCTACGGCGAGGCGGAGTTCCAGAAGATCGCGACGTACGACGACAACCTCGTCCTCTACCTGGGCAAGGGCTGCGCGAGCTGCGGCAACACGGGGTACCGAGGGAGAGCCAGCATTCACGAGCTCCTGATCACCAGCGACGAGATCAAGAGGCTGATTCAGACGAGGGCCAGGGTTGCCGACGTGCTCGCCCGCGCGAATGAAGAGGGGATGACGACCCTGGTGCAGGACGGGATCCTCAAGTCGCTGAACGGGCTGACCGACTTCAGGCAGGTCAAGACTGCGGCGATCAAATGACCGCCTCCGGCCTCACGAGGTCCAGCGCTTCTCACACGGTCTGCCAGCAGGCGAATAATCTCGCACTGAGCCACGGCATCGGGACCAGCTTACCGAACTCCTTCCCCCCGGCCAGGTTTCGCGCGTGGCAGCCTTGCAGCTGTTTTCATTGGCGACAGCTTGCCCTCTTGTTCAAGGAGATATTGAGACACTAATGTACTGGATTCTGGTCAGGGTGTCGAAAAAGGGGAGATCGGATTGGGAGGAACGCGCGGCGTGTGAAGCTCGGAAATGAGCGCGGCTTGACGCTGGGCGAGCTGATGATCGCCGTCACGATCATCGGCATCCTCATGACGATCGCGATCCCCCTCTACGCCGACATTCTGGCGCGGTCGCGGGTGGCGCAGGCCCAGGCCGACCTCCGGACGATTGCCTCGGCGGTCTCGACCTACTCCGCCCACGTGGGCGCGCCGCCCGCGACGCTCGACTCCCTCACGGCGACGGCCAAGAACGCCCGGGACGAGGTGGTGGGCCCCTTCATGGCCTCGATCCCGAAGGAGCCGAGCGGCTGGAGCACGTACGCCGCCGGGTACTCGGCCGACCCGGCCGCGGGTACCTTCACGCTGACCGCCACCGGCGACGGCAGAACGATCACGGTCCCGTAGCGCCCTTCACTCCGGCTCGGGCGCGCGAGAGGACGAAGCGGCCCACGGCGGCTGACGCGTTACACACCCCACAAGAACGACAGCTCTAAGTTCGTCGCTCAGGAGAACGGAGGTCGCGGCATGCGGCGCGCGGGTTATGCCAGGGGCGAGATCATCATCTCCGAAGGGACTCACACGTCGGAGGCGTATATCCTTGAGCGGGGAAGCGTCGAAGTGTACCGCACGGGACCACCGGAGTTCCGGCTCGCTGTTCTTCGACCCGGGGAGACGTTTGGCGAGATGGCGCTCATCACCGAACAACCCCGTTCGGCCAGCGTCCGTGCCCTCGAAGACGTGGAGGTCTCGGTCTTCAGCCGCGACGAGTTTCTGGAGACGTTGCGGACGGACCCTGGCGCGGCGTTGGTCCTCATCCGTCTGCTGTGCGAGCGGGTCCGGGCCCTGAACACATTGGTCGCCGAGCTCTCCGACCAGACGCCGAAGGCTCAGGAAGTTGTGCGCGCACATCTTGGGAAAGACGCCGATACCTTTCAGGCGTGGACGCCCTCAGAAGTTGGCAGGCCGACGGTAGTTATCGAGGGGCTCACCTCTCAGGCCCGGGAGAGCTTGCGCGGGCGTCCCGTATCGATCGAACGCTTCCCGTATCGGATCGGACGCGTCACCAGGGATCCCCTCGTCCAGAACGAGTTGGCGATCCCGGACCGCGAGCCCTTCTTCGTCTCGCGCAATCACTGCACGCTGACCTGCGTGGAGGCGCGCTGCTTTGTCATCGATCGCGGCAGTCGGCTCGGGACGGTCGTCAACGGCGCGCCGCTCGGTGGAGGAACCCGGAAGGTCCGAGCCGCGTTGCGGGAGGGCGACAACGAAGTTGTGCTCGGGGATTCGGCAAGCCCGTACCACTTCCGTTTTGTGGTGGCACACACCTGAGCCATCTCTAAGCGCGTTCGTTGAGCGGCAGGATAGCCGTGACCAGGGTGCCCGAGCTGCTCGAGGTGACTTCTAAACGCCCACCGAGCTGCCTCATCCGCTCACGCATGCCGGCGATGCCGATACCCAGCTCACCGGTGCCCGTCTTCACCCGCTCCAGGACGCCTGGAGGCATCCCTCGGCCTTCATCGCCCACTTCCAGTCTCAGGCATTCTTGATCCGAGGTGAGGCGGACCCTCGCGAGCGGGCTTCCGGAGTGGCGAAAGATGTTCGTGAGGCTTTCCTGCACGATACGGAACAGCGCGATCTCGGCGTCCCGCGGCAGCCGCGTCAGCTCCTCGGGGAAGTCCATCGCCACCCGGATTCCGGTTCGACTGGCGAAACCATTCAGGTACCAGCGTAAACCGCTTCAGGCTTTCGTCGAGAACGCCCGCGGTGGTGGCATCGAGGTCCCGGGCTCGATGCCTCGTGGTATAGAGCTTGGCGATGAGAGCGGCCAGGAGTGGGCTGGCTCTAAGCAAGGCGCCGGAAAAACAGATCTTCTTCTTCGGCCCCGAGACCTTCAAGGAGAAGGAGATCGTCGCCTAGGGCCTGACGCCTACCACGTTGGCGCCCGCGGAGGTCCCCTTCGTCGAGACGACCTCGCTCGGGCTGCTGGGGGTGGGCACCCCTGCGCCACCAGCCGCTCTCGCCCGCCGGTCGTGGCCGAGCAGACTCAGGATCGCGAGCAACCGGGCGATCCAGCGACCCGGAACCTGGTCTCGAGCTGTGAACTCTTCCTGCTTGGCCTTGAGCCGCTTGACGAGCTCCTGATAGGAGGAGGTGCGGATGATCCGATTGAACTGGGCGCGGTAACTCGCGACGAGGCTCACGCCTTCGAACGTGACGTCGTAGACGTGCCATCGATCCCCGCGCCGGAGCAGGCGGTAGTCCACGTAAAACTCGGCGCCTTGCCTGGTGATGATCTTGGTCCGTACCGTGGCCTGGTCGCCGTCTATCGTCTCGCCCGTGTAGACGATCCGTTCTCCCTTGTAGCGCTCGATGAGCAGGTACCAGCGGTCGAGCAGGTCTCCGAACAGCTTTGTGAACTCTTTCCGCTCTTTGTCGGTCCGGGCGTGCCAGTGGCCGGCCAACGAACGCTTGGCGCACTCGGCGAAATCGAAGGTCTTGTGAACGACCTTGCGGATGGCCCCACGCCGCTCCCCCCCTTTGGTCGGGGCCGGGTCCTCGAGCAACGTGGTCACCTTGTCGATAGATGCCCTGAGCTGGTCAGTCGGCGCTCCTGCCTGCGCCGAAAGCGGCCACAGGATCAGTCCGACAACCACAAGGATCGGAAGCACCCGGCCCTCCTCCTGTCGCTCTATTATTCCAGCGACTGTGTCGCTGGCAATCCGGTGAAGACTGCATCCCACGAGGGAAAGATCCTGGCTTCTCGGAGGGTCTCGCGACAAAGAAGGTGTTCCGGGAGCGGTTCAGACGGGTTCATGTCCAAGGATGAGTGGCGCGGGACCATCTTGGCACTCCTGCCCTGTTGCAGACCAGAAGACGGGCGAATTGGCATGTTGCCCCCATACATACCGGCGAGGAGGGCAGACTGGAATCAGGTGAAGACCCGAAACCGACCCCGGGAGAATACCCGAGGGCCCGGGGAAGGGCGGGCCTCGCGCGGCGGGTGGCCTGCCTCACGGCATGGCCGAACCCGCCACGCTCGAACGATCCACTCGGGCCTCGCGCGGCGGGTGGCCTGCCTCACGG
>JACQWB010000113.1 GCA_016209385.1 Candidatus Rokuibacteriota bacterium | reverse complement strand
TCCATGCCGTGAGGCAGGCCACCCGCCGCGCGAGTCCCGAGTTGGTTGCGCGGGCGAAGCCCGCGCTCGAAGGGCGTTACTCCGACCCGCTCGTCGCCCGAGCATGGTACCACGGCTCCGCGGGTGGCCGGCCGCGCGCCTTGACCGGGATGTGAGGAGAGTGCTAGTGAATAGAGTAATGAGTTGCCAGGTCCGGGTCTTCGTCGCCGCGCTGCTCCTCGTTCTCGCCGCGCCCTCGGCCGCTCCGGCACAGGATCTCCGGATCTTCGAGACTCACCTCCACTACAGCCAGGACTCCTGGGGCAGCTACACGCCGGGGGCGATCCTCGAGATCCTGGACCGGGCCGGAGTCGGGCGCGCGCTCGTCTCGAGCACGCCGGACGACGGCACACTGAAGCTCTACGAGAGAGCGCCGACCCGGATCGTCCCGATCCTCCGGCCTTACCGGAGCCGCGGGGACATGGGCACGTGGTACCAGGATCCCGCCGTGCTCGCCTACGTCGAGGAGCGACTCCAAAAGGGGATCTACAAGGGGATCGGCGAGTTCCACCTCTCGGGCGGCCAGACCGGCACGCCGGTCATCAGACGGCTCGTCGAGCTGGCGGTTCAGAAAAACCTGATCCTCCACGCGCACTCTGACGACCGAACGGTCGAAGAGCTTTTCGCCTTGAACCCGGCGGTCAAGATCCTCTGGGCCCACGCCGGGATGTCCGCCGGCCCCGACGTCGTCGGGAAGCTCCTCGATCGCTACCCGAACCTCTGGGTAGAACTGGCGCTCCGCACCGATGTGGCCCCAGGGGGCCAGCTCGACCCGGCCTGGCGCGCCCTCTTCCTGCGGCACCCGCAGCGCTTCATGGTGGGCACGGACACCTGGACCGCCTCGCGCTGGGACGTCCTCCCCGGCTATCTCGACGACGTGCGCGCGTGGCTGCGCCAGTTGCCCCGCGACGTGGCCGAGCAGATGGCCTCCCGCAACGCCGCCCGCCTCTTCGGGCCCTGAGCGTGTTCCCGTGACGAAGCTCGGGCCCTACTTCTACCCGGGCCGGGGGCGGAAGGGACCGTGATTCGAGATGGCTCCTGACCCGGATGAGCACTCCGACCGCGTGAGGATCGGCCTCGTCGGGGCCGGCAAGGGTGGCTCGGCGCTCCTCGACCTCCTGCTCGACTGGCCGGTGGCGAAGGTCGCGGTGGTCATTGACCCCCGTCCTGACGCCCCTGCCCTCGGCAGAGCCCGGTTCCTCCGGATTCCCACCGCCGCCCACCACCTCGAGGTGTTTGCCTACCCCGTGGACCTCGTCCTCGAGGTCACGGGCCGGCCAGCCGTGCTCGAGGACCTCCTTCGCGCCAAACCGCCCGGCATCGAGGTGATCGGAGCCGGAAGCCTTCGCTTCTTCTGGGATCTGCTCCAGGACAGGGTCAAAGCCACTCGCCAGCTGGCGGCGCAACTCGACATGGCCATGGTTCTCGGGTCGACCCTGGATCTCACGCAGCAGATCGCGCTCGTCACCCGAAAGCTGGCCCAGGCCTGCGGCGTGGATCGCTGCGCATTCTACCTCTGGGATGAGGGCGCTGAACTCGTGACCCCGGTGATGTCCCAGTTCGCGACCGGCGAGGCGAACGAGCGGATGTGGGCCGCGTTCAAAAACCAGGCGAAGCTCAAGCTCGCCGAGGTCCCATTCCTCTACGAGGTGATGGAGCGCCGGGGCCCGATCGAGATCGAGGACCCTGCCTCGAGCCCCTTGGTCCCGCACGGATGGGGTGACTTCTTCGAGATGAAGTCGCTCCTCGTCGTTCCGATCTTCCGAAAAGACCGGGTGGCGGGGGCATGCCTGCTGGACTATTGCCGCGAGTCCCGACGCTTCACGCCGGACCAGACCGCCCTCGCGATCGCGCTCTCCGGTCAGATCGCGCTGGCCCTGGAGAACGCGCAGCTCTACGCGGACGTGATGGAAAAGGCGAGCCGGCTCGCGTCGCTCCTCGAGAGCACGAAGCGAACCGCCATGATCAAGGACTCCAGCCAGCTCCTCCCCTGGATTGCCCGCGAAGCGGCGATCTTCCTGAAGGCGGAAGGCGCGGGCATCCGGATCCTGGAAGGCGAGGAGCTGGTGCTCGCCGCTCACCACGGTTTTCCCGCCGAGCAGATGCGCGAGCGAATCGCGCTCGGGGAGAGCGGGAGCGGCTGGGTCGTCCTGACCAACCAGCCGCTCACGATTTCGGACCTCCAGCGGGACGCGAGGTTGTCGCACCAGCACCGAGCTGTCTACCACGAGCACGGGCTCCGATCCTTCCTCGCCGTGCCCATGCGGATCGCCGGCCGCGCCATCGGCGCCCTCTTCGTCCTCGCCAAGGACCCCCGCCATTTTTCCGCGACCGACATCGAGGTCCTGTCCGGCTTCGCCGACCAGGCCGCCCTCGCCCTCGAGAACGCCCGGCTCTTCGAAGAGGCCGAACGGCGACGACGCGAGGCGGAGGTGCTGTCGGACATCGCGCGGAGCCTCAACGCGTCGCTCGATCTCGGCACCGTCCTCCAGCGGGTCACCGAAGGCGCCAGGGAGCTCTGCGGCAGCGATATGGCTCGGATCGCGCTCTGGGACCAGGGGGCGGACGCGCTCGTGTTCCGGCACTGGGTCGGGTCCCGCTACATGGGTTACGACACCATCCGCATCAAGGCCGGCAAGGGCCTCGGCGGCCAGGTCATGCTCACGGGGCGTCCCTTGCGGACCGACAACTACGCCGAGGATCCCCGGATCAGCAAAGACTACCTCCACGTCGCGGACGAGGAAGGGTTTGTCCCCGAACTGGCGGTGCCGATCCGGATCGGAGATCGCGTGGAAGGCCTGGTGTTCGTCGACAACCGAACGCCCCGCCCGTTCACCGATCACGACGAGGCGATCCTGGTCAGGCTCGCCGACCACGCCGCGATCGCCATTCAGAACGCCCGGCTCTACGAGGAGACCGAGCGGCGCCGCCGGGCGGCCGAGAGCCTGGCCGATCTGGGCCGCCTCGTCTCCCGGTCGCTCGACCCTGAAGAGACCGCCCAGGAGGTCGTGAACAGCCTCCGCGCGCTTTTTGGCGCAAAATTGACCGCCTTCTATCGGCTCGATGAAGCGTCGGGGGCGCTGATCGGGCTCGCCGCGGCCAGCGACGCCGGGCACACGTTCGACTGGAACCGCTTTGTCCCGCAGGGCACCGGAGCCATCGGCCTGGCCGTGCGCGAGCGTCAGGCCGTCGTCACGCCGGATTTATTGACCGACCCGCGCGTCGTGCTCACGCCCGAGATGCGGTCCCGCGCCGAACGCGCGGCCTTTCACGCTGTCCTCGCGATCCCACTCGCGGTGAAGGACAAAGTGATCGGCGCGCTGGCGGTTGGAGACCGCGCCGGGAGGGTCTTCAGCGACGAGGAGGTCCGGCTCGCCCAGGCCTTCGCCGACCAGGCTGCCCTCGCCCTCGAGAACGCCCGCCTGTACCAAGAGTCGGAGGTCGGACGCAATCGCCTGGCCACCCTGGTCGATGTCGCTCAGCGTCTGACCCGAGGGCTGGACCTCCCCGTGGTGCTCAACTCCATCGCGGAGGCTGTAGCAGCGGTGTTCCAGGGGGAGGCGGGCTTCAGGCTTTTGCAGGGGGAGGAGCTCGTGCGCGTCGGGGGCACCCCCGGCGCCCTCAAGGTGATGGTGAAGGAACGAATTCGGCTCGGGGAGTCCCTCAGTGGACGCGTCGCGGCAACCGGTGAGGCGTTGATCGCTGCCGATGTGACGTCCGACGTGCGGCTCATCCCGGAGCATCGGGCGGCACATGAGCCAGACCGGTCCGGGGCCCTGATGTGTGTCCCCATACGGGTGGGAGGAAGCATCCTGGGGACGCTCCATATCTTTCGGGAAAAGGGCTACCGCTTTGACCAAGAAGCCCTCAGGCTCGCGGAGAGCCTGGCGGATCAGGCCGGGATCGCCATCGAGAACGCGCGGCTCTACGCTGACGCCGAGCGGCGACGGCGGACGGCAGAAAGCCTCGCCGAGCTCGGTCGCCTCATCTCGCAGTCGCTGAACCCGGAGGAGGTCGGGCAGCGAATCGTGGACAGTCTCCGGGCCCTGCTCGGAGCCTTCACCTCAGCCCTTTACCAGCTCGTGCCGGAGTCCGGGGACCTCGTGGCGCTGGCCGTCTCCGGGGACCCGGGGCCTACCTTTCGCCCGAACCTGGTCTTCCCGCGGGGGATGGGCGTGGCGGGGCTCGCCGTCCGCGAGCGGCGCCCGGTGGTCACGCCTCACCTCCTGACCGATCCCCGTGTCAGGCTCACGCCCGAGCTGCAGGCCCGGATCGAGCAGGCCAGCTTCCGCGCTGTCCTTGCGGTGCCGCTCGTCGTCAAGGACACGGTGATCGGCGCCCTCGGCGTCGGGGACAGGGCAGGGCGCGTGTTCGACGACGAGGATATCCGCCTCGCCCAGGCCTTCGCCGACCAGGCCGCCCTGGCCCTCGAGAACGCCCGGCTCTACGCCGAGGCCGAGCGCCGCCGGTGGACGGCCGAGAGCCTGGCCGAGCTGGGGCGCCTCATCTCCCAATCGCTCGACCCCAGCGACGTCGGACAGCGGATCGCGGACAGCATCCGCGGCCTCTGCACCGCGGAGAACTCCGCGCTTTACCGGATGGACCCGGAGTCCGGGGATCTGGTGGCGCTCGCGGTCTCGGGTAGCGTCGGACCGACGTTCGGTCAGAACCTGGTCTTCAGGCGCGGCACCGGCGTCGCCGGTCTCGCGGTACGAGAGCGGCGGCCGGTGGCCACACCGGATCTCCTCACCGATCCGCGCATCACGCTGACTCCAGAGGTGCGGGCCAGGGTCGAGAAGGCGACGTACCGCTCCGTGCTCGCCGTGCCGCTCGTCGTCAAGGACACGATCGTCGGCGCTCTCGGCGTCGGCGACCGGCCGGGGCGGGTGTTCAGCGACGAGGAGGTCCGGCTCGCCCAGGCCTTCGCCGACCAGGCTGCCCTCGCCCTCGAGAACGCCCGGCTCTACGCCGAGGCGACACGACGGCAGCGAGAGGCGGAGGAGCTAGCCCGGGTGGCTCGGACCCTGACCGAGAGTCTGGATGTGGCGGCGGTGGGCGAGCGGATCGTGGAGAGCGTCCTGCCGCTCTTCGGCGGCCAGGCGGCCGTGCTCCGCCTCCTCCAACCCGACGGCTCGCTCGTAACGATCGCCTCGGCAGGCCCCGCCCGCGAGCACTTCGCGCCCGGCCACGTCCTCGCGTCGGGATCGGGGGTGGCCGGGCGGGCAGTGGCCGAGGGCCGGCCCGTCTGGTCGCGGGATGTGCTGAGCGAGCCCGAGTTCACGGTCTCTGAGGACCTAGCCCGCCAGTTCGCCGCGTCGGGGGTCGGCTCGGCGCTGTCCGTGCCGCTCCGGGTAAAGGGAAAAATCATCGGGGGGCTCACGATCGCGGACAGGCCCGGGCGCACGTTTACCGAGGCCGAGGCGACGCTGCTCCAGGTCTTCGCCGACCAGGCGGCCCTGGCCCTTGAGAACGCGCGCTTGTTCGGGGAGCTCCGCGAGGCGCTGGAACAGGTCGAGGCCTCGCAGCAGCGGATCGTCCAGAGCGAGCGGCTCAGGGCCCTCGGCGAGATGGCGGCCGGCGTTGCCCATGACTTCAACAACCTGCTGGCCGTCATCCTCGGGCGCGCCGAGATGCTCCTGGCCCGCACGCGCGACCCCGACACGGCGCGAACGCTCGAAGCCGTGCGCACCGCCGCGCTGGACGGCGCCCAGACTGTCCGGCGGATTCAGGAATTCACGCGGACGCGGCGCACTCGCCCCTTCGGACGCGTCGAGCTGGGGGAGCTCCTCCGAGAGGTCGTGGAGCTGACCCGCCCGCGGTGGGAGAACGAAGCCCAGAGCCGCGGCGTCGGCTACGAGGTGCGGGTGGAGGGCGGACCGGTGCTGCCGGTCGCCGGGATCTCGGAAGAGCTGCGCGAAGTGTTCACGAACCTGCTCATCAACGCCCTGGAGGCCATGCCCGCAGGCGGCCGGTTCGTCTTCCGCGCCAGAGGCGAGGGCGACATCGCGGTGGTGACCGCGGAGGACACGGGCTGCGGGATGTCGGAAGAGACCCGCCGACGGGTGTTCGAGCCGTTCTTCACAACCAAAGGCCCGCGGGGAACCGGGCTCGGCCTGGCGGTCGTCTGGGGGATCGTCACCCGCCACGGCGGCACCATCGAGGTCGAGAGCACGGTCGGTGCGGGGAGCCGCTTTGTAATCCGCCTCCCCATCAGCCAGGACTTCGCGACGGAAGAGAAGACGCCGCACGTCCCTCAACCCGGGGGCGGGGCACGCGTGCTCGTGATCGACGACGAAGCAGAGGTCCGCGAAGTGGTGAGAGACCTCCTGAGGGAGCACGGCTATACCGTCATCGAGGCCGCCGAGGGGGCGGAGGGGTTGACGCGGTGCGAGCGTGAGCCAGTCAACCTCGTGCTCAGCGACGTCTCGATGCCGGGGATGTCGGGCTGGGAGGTCGCGGCGGCGTTCCGGCAGCGCTTCCCCACGGTGCCGGTGGGGTTCATCACCGGCTGGGGCGACCAGCTCGACCCGCGCCAGCTCGAGCGTCACCGGGTCCGGTTCGTGCTGGCAAAACCCTTCGTCGCCAACGACGTGCTCCAGCAGGTGGCCCGGGCCCTGAACGAGGACGCGGCGTTCTGAGGCGGGCCCAAGGCCCGCCGCGACGCTCAAACCGCGAGGCCGAGCTCCTGCGCCACAGCCGCGATCTGGCTCCAGGTCTCGTCCTCGACGAACACGCCACGGGACCGGCGTTCAGCCATCAGCCGTGCCTCGGGCTCTCCGGGGACCAGGATCTCCCCCGCTCCCCGACCGCGCTGGGACGACTTGAAGCGGCTGGCAGCTTCTCGATCGCTTCGAGGACCTTCCGCTTGGCGGCTTCAGGATATCCCAACCCGGCCGCGAGCGCGGTCGCTCGTCCCCCGACGCGGCGAACGCGCGGGCTCAATAGCCGGCGCAGCCGGTCCGCTGAAGCCTGAAGTTAGGGTCCGAGCTGCTCAAACGAGAAATGCGGGAGGCCGGCCCGTTCCCTGGCATGCTCGATGCTGAGGGCGCAGATGTTCCCGTCACCATCCACATCAAGCTGGGTATTTTCGTCGAGATCCTTCGTCTCGACGATGTGGCTCGCCCTGAACTCGATGTACAGGGTATCGGTATCTTGGAAGTACTTGACCTTCATGGCACGAACGAACGGTCAAAAAACGCGTTGTGTACAGTCTCGCCGTCAGGCAATAGCACGACACAGATATCTGCCTGCCATTTCTTCGATGGGCGCCCAGCGGCGAATCCGGCCGTCCGCTTGAATCACCTCCCTCACCGGATGCTCGACGACCTGCTGGATCCACTCCAAGCGAATTATCGCACGATCCTGGCGGCGTCGGATCGCCTCGAAGTAACGCGTGAACTTCACATCGACCGCCGCCGAACGTCGCTACTCACGTATACTACCTCCGCACGAACGCCCGGGTGAGCGGCGCGCGTCAGCGCGTCCGCTCCACTCGGATGTTATGCGACGTGCTGCATCTTGTTGGCGAAGTCGCGGCCCGATGTCGGAGGCGGCAAAGGCCTACCCTCGCGCTTGTAGAGTTCGATCGCATCCTCGACGATTCGGCACAACTCGTCGAATACGGCCTTCTCATCATCACCGTGACAGCCTCCGTAGATCAGGCCTGGGGAACTGCCGACATAACAGTGGTCCTCATCGGACCACTCGACGATCTTCACGTACCGCGCGCTGTCTTTCATTTCTTCGACTCCTGAATGGCAAGCTGAACGGCACGGCGCGCACCTGGTAGTGCTTCGCATCATCGCCCAGCGCCCCTGATATTGTCACCGGCCTCGAGACCTTCGGGTGAACGAAGTTGCGATGACTGCCCCTTCCTCCCCGATCCACAAAGCCAGCAGCTTGAAGATCGGCTATGAGCTCCCGAATCTTCGGCGGCACGCCTACAGGACGCTCATGAAGATCGCATAACTATTAGCTCTCTTGCAGGGGGCTATGCCTGCAGCCTATCACGGCAAACGCTCCGAGTCCGGAAACAGAATCAGCCAGCAATATCCGGTACTTGTACCACTTTGTCAAGCCTCGGTCCTCCGACAAACGCTGCGCAGCTCGCAGCCTATCCGGATATCAGCCCGCAGTACATCCGGCTAATAGACCGGGGTCAGAGGCGAGCCGCAGGGCTATAAACACCACGCCCGCCCCGGTTCAGCACATGGGTATAGTCAACACAACGGGCAACCTGGTCGGCCGTCTCGCCCGGACGACCCCATGGACGTAGCCAATCTCTTTGCCCAGCACCTCGCGGTAGAGAAACAAGAGCGCGTTGAGCGCCTGGTTCTGGGTCGAGGCGCTGACCCGGGCGTCGTGGGCGAGGCTCGAGAGAAAGTGTGCGATCTCGGCCTCCCCCATGTCTGCCGGACGCCGCTTGTTGTGAAAGACGATAAATCGCTTCATCCAGCCAACGTAGGCCTTCTCCGTTCGATAGCTGTAATGGCGTGTGCGGATGGCCTGGCGAACCTGGTCGAGGAGCTTTGGTTTTGGCGGACCTGCGGGAGCAGAGACCGCCACGGCTGGCTGCCCCTCTGACTGACCACGTTGAGCCGGCGCTCCATGAGGCTTCTTACGTTGGACTTCTCCATGGCGACCCCTTCTTCGCAAGCAAGCGAGGCGAGAGCAGAACAGTATGGCGAAGGCTTGACCGGAGGCAATGCCCAGAAAGCGATACAGGGGGAACGGGCGGGCTAAGGGAGGCCGGCGTGCTGGCAAAACCCTTCGCCGCCAACGACGTGCTCCAGCAGGTGGCCCGGGCCCTGAACGAGGACGCGTCGTTCTGAAGCGGGCCCAAGGCCCGTCGCGACGCTCAAACCGCGAGGCCGAGCTCCTGCGCCACAGCCGCGATCTGGCTCCAGGTCTCGTCCTCGACGAACACGCCACGGGACCGGCGTTCAGCCATCAGCCGTGCCTCAGGCTCTCCGGGGACCAGGATCTCCCCCGCTCCCCGACCGCGCGGGGACGACTTGACGTAGCCGATGAGCCGCTCCACCTCGGCGCAGAACTGCTCGAGCGGCAGGAAGCGCGAGACGTCGAGGCAGGCGATCAGCACCCCGTTCTGAACCGGCCCGGTCTCGGGGCCGGCGGCGCCGGCCCGCGTGAGGATCCCCGCCAGGATCTCGATCACGAGACTGAGGCCATACCCCTTGTGGTCGCCGACGGGGAGGAGCGCGCCGCGGGGTTCGCGGTAAAAGGTCTGAGGGTCCGTGGTCGGCTCGCCCGCCGCATCGATCAGCCAGCCGGGAGCCGTCGGCTCCTTCCGGTTCCGCCTCACCCGGACCTTGCCTTCGGCGACGACGCTCGTGGCCATGTCGAGCGACAGCGCCGGGCCGCCCCGGCCGGGGATGGCCACGGCGAGCGGGTTCGTCCCCAGCCGGCGGGCGATACCGCCCCAGGGGACCACCGCCTGCGCGGTAGCCGCGTTCACCCACAGCATGCCGATGAGCCCGTGACCCGCCGCCAGCTCGGCGTAGTCGGCAAGGCGCCCGACGTGCCGCGTCCGCGCGCAGCCTACGGCGGCAAGCCCCTGCGCCCGCGCCTTCGTGACCGCGAGCTCCGTGGCCTGGCGGGCCACGACCTGACCGAAGCCGAAGTCGCCGTCGATCAACGCGGTGGTCGGCGTCTCCGAGACGGTCCGGATCGCGGGCTTCGGGTTCGTGTCGCCGCGCCTGACGGAGTCCGCGTACTGCGGGATGCGGATCACGCCGTGGGAGTCGTGGCCGCGGAGGTTGGCGCGCACCAGGAGCGTGGCGATCCAGCCGGCGTCCGGCGCGGGAGCTCCGAGGGCGGCGAAGATATCGCGGGCGAGGGCCTCGAGCCTGTCAGCCTGGATGACCACCGGTGTACCTCCTCACTCACTTGCGCGAGTCGAGCAACGCCTGACCGAACCTGATCGAGGCATCTTCGGCTTCCTCTCGTGTCGCGTAGGTCTTCTCAGGGGCGTCGCTCACCGGCTGGAAGTGCGCCGAGCCGCGGTCGCGGCGCTCGATGACCACCTTCGCGTGCCAGCGGCCACCGGCATTCCGGTACGGAGCTGCGGCAAGGACGTACCCCTTGTACGGAAGCCGCTTGCCCACGGTTCAGCGCCTCGCCCCCTCAAGCTCGCGCCGGACGAGGCGGGCACCCTCGGCGAGAGCCCCGAGCTTCCCGCGGGCCGACTGACGGCTGCGCGGGACGAGGCCGCAGTCGGTGCACGGGGAAAGGCGCTCGGGGCCAACATAGGGAAGTGCTTTTTTAATCCGCGCAGCGACAAGCTCGGGGGATTCGGCCTCCTCCGTTCCCACGTCGATGACGCCCAGCAGCACGTCCTTCCCGCGCGCCTCGGCCAGCACCGCGACGTCCACCCCCGAGGCCGCGCACTCGACCGAGACCTGATTGATCCGCGTCCGGGCCAGGAGCGGGAGCGTCACCCCGTACTGCCCCCACTCCGTGTTCCGCTTCTTCCACTGGAGGACCCGCGGAATCCCGTAGCTGTAGCAGATATGAATCGCTGTCGTGCACGTGACCCCGTCGATGGCCCGCTCCAGCGCCTCGATCCCCCAGGCCTCGACCTTGTCGAGATAGATGTTGAAACAGGGCTCGTCGAGCTGGACCACGTCGGCGCCGGCCGCGGCCAGCTCCTGCGCCTCGGCGTTCAAAAGCGCGGCGAAGCTCATGGCAAGACTCTTTTCATCGCAGCGGTAATACTCGTCCAGCACGCTGTCCACGATCGTCATGGGCCCGGGAAGGGTCACCTTCACCGCGCGCCGCGTGTGGGCCTTGGCGAACCCGAGCGCCGCGACCATGACCGGCCGAGGGCGCGTGACCTCCCCGACGATCCGCGCCACGTCCTGCTCCGGGGCATAGCGACCACCACGCGTCCGCTTCCTGCCGAGCGTATCGGTGTCGATCCCGGTCAGACCTTCCAGGAACCCCCAGATGTAGTGCCGGCGGCGTTGCTCGCCGTCTGTGACGATGTCGATCCCGGCCTCCTCCTGCTCGGCCAGCGCCAGGCGCACGGCATCGTCCTGCGCCTCCCGGAGGCGCTCGGGCGGGACGACCCACGGGGCAAAGAGCTGGTGCGACGGGTCGGCGAGCCACGCGGGCTTCGGCAGGCTTCCTACAATGGTCGTCCTGAGCATGGCTGAGTTACAATAGCGGCGCCCACCCGAACAGTCAATCGAAGGAGGTTTCAGATCTCCTAGGCCTTTCGATTTTCTGATAGGATAATGAGGCGATGGCCCAAGCCGACGGTCACGCTCTGCTGGCGTGTGACGCCATTGCCAGGGACCCCAACGGGAAGATCACGCTCTACGGGATCTTCGACCGCATCTGGGCAACAAAGTTCCCTGCTGTACATTCACTCTTCTCAATTTACTGGCGCTGCCTGGTGCCGGGACCAGGCCGGGCAGGCGTCAGCATACACCGCCCCGATGGCTCTGTCCTCGTAGAACTAGAACCGATAGAAACCAGCAAGGAGACTCCACACACAATACAGGGCACATATACTCTAGCCGCATTTGAGTTTCCCGGTGCCGGCGAATACACGCTCGTTTTGACATACAATGGAACCGAGATCCTTCGGAGCCCGATTCACCTGCAGACGCGAAGCTAGATATGACCACCGAACTGCTCGCCGAAGATCGACCTGTCACTGCCTTTGCCTTGGTCCGCGGCACGGCATCAACGCTCACGGGCGCCGAAACCTTAGAGGTCCAGCCCAGCGCCCTCACGGAGAGTCGCTCGGGCTCCCATGTATCGTGGGAGATCATCGATACCTCTCCGCCTCAAGATTCCCGCATCGGTCAGGCCGTCTATCGATTCGCTAAGGCTGTCTGGCGGCTGCCGGGTGTTGTCGCCATGACACATGCGAAAGACGGCAACGTCAACCTCATCTGGACGTTTATCGCCCACAGAGATAAAAGCCTACGCAAACAAGTATACGCCTGTGAACGAGAACTTATGTCCAAGTATCCAGACCTTTTGTTCGACTTTAACGTCCTTTCCCTTGACCAAGGTGAACACGGATCCTTGGTGCCAGACGATCTTCAAGGCAGACTCGTTATGTATAGACCTGCCCGATAAATGAGCCTCGTGAATGCAGCCTGATGCCCACGCAGGAGCAGCATTTTCAGCAGGCACGACACAACGAGGCGTTCCTAGCGACATTCGATTTAGCGCGATCTCCTTACCTTGACTGGGCAGTCACAGCGGCGTTTTACGCTGCTCTCCATTATCTTCGCGCGTTAATGGCAAAACACAATTACACAAACATTTCCAGGTACGCGGATGTGAACAGGGCTTTCGAGCGTCTTCTCGTTCTCAGACGGAACCCCGATATCAATAATGCATACCGGCAACTTAAGGACGATTCCCGTGCAGCTCGATATGACATGTGGAAGCCGAACGAAGCGGAAGTGGCGGATCTGCGGGACGGAGAGTTGCGGACAATTCGTGAGTTCGTAGTCGAAAACTTATGAAATGGCCCTTTCCCATGTGCCCTAATGCAAGTCGGCACGCTCTTACCTGACAGATAGCTCTCCGACAAGACAAGCATTAGAACATCGAGCAGGGAGGGTCTCGATGGCGGCTCCGCGTTTTGTGGGCAGCGAGGTGAAACGGCTCGAGGACCCGCGGCTGATCCGGGGCCAAGCCCAGTACGTCGACGACGTGACGCTCCCCGGTCTGCTCCACGCCTTCGTGCTGCGGAGCCCTTGGTCCCACGCGCGGATCGCAAGCCTGGACGCGGCGGCGGCCACCAAAGCGCCCGGGGTCTTCGCGGTGCTCACGGCGAAAGAGCTGGAGGGACAGGTGGGCCCCAAGCCCCTGATGATCGCTCCGCCGGGGCTCAAGCTGCCCCCCCACCCGCCGCTGGCCCTGGGGAAGGTGACCTTCGTGGGCCACCCCGTCGCCCTCGTGGTGGCTGCCGAGCGCGCGCTCGCCCGCGATGCCGCCGACCTGATCCAGGTCGAGTACGCGCCGCTCGAGCCCGTGACCGACGCCGAAACCGCTCTCAGGCCGGGAGCGCCGCAGATCTACGCCGAGGTCCCCGGCAACCTGTGTTACGAGCACACCTGGGCCACCGGAGATGTCGATGGCGCCTTTGCCCGCGCCGACCGCATCGTCAGAGCGCGCTTCGTCACCCAGCGCCTCGCCCCGATGCCGCTCGAGCCGCGCGGGTGCGTGGCGCTCTACCAGGGCGGTGCGCTCACCTTCTGGACCTCGACCCAGATGCCCCACCGCGCTCGGTCCATGCTGGGCGAGACCCTCCGCGTCCCCGAGCACCAGATCCGCGTGATCGCTCCCGAGGTCGGCGGCGGCTTCGGTTGCAAGGTCGGGCTCTACGACGAGGAACTGCTGGCCGCCTTTGCCGCGATCAAGCTCGGCAGGCCCGTGAAGTGGATCGAGCAGCGGAGCGAGAGCTTCGTGGCCACGACCCACGGCCGCGGCCAGATCCACGAGGCGGAGCTGGCGGTCGCACAGGATGGGACCGTCCTGGCGCTCAGGGTCCGAGGGGTGGCCGACCTCGGGGCTCACCTCGAGGCGTTCACCGCAGGGCCGCCGCTCCTCTCCGGGCGGCTCATCACCGGCGCCTACCGGATCCCCGCAGCCTCCTATATGCTCCGGGGCGCCCTCACGACGAAGACGCCGATGGCCGCATACCGCGGCGCGGGGAGGCCGGAGGGCTCGTACATCATCGAGAGGCTGATGGATCTGGCGGCTGCCGAGCTGGGCATGGACCCGGTCGAAGTCAGGAAGAAGAACTTCATAAGGCCGGAGGACTTCCCGTATCGGGTTCCCTCAGGCCTCACCTATGACTCCGGCCGCTATGCCGTCACGCTCGAGAAGGCGCTCGACATCCTCGACTACCAAAAGGTCAGGGAAGAGCAGGCGCGCCTGAGGAAGGCGGGCCGATACCAGGGCGTGGGCTTCTCCACCTTCGTCGAGACGGCTTCAACCGGACCCTCCCGGATGCTGGCCTTCGCCGGCCACGAGTACGGCGCGGTCCGGGTTGAGCCCACAGGCCAGATCACCGTGGTCACGGGCACCTCGCCCCACGGCCAGGGGAGCGAGACCACGTTCGCCCAGATCGTCGCCGACGAGTTGGGGGTGCGACTCGAGGACATCACGGTCCTCCACGGCGATACCGCCGTGGTTCCGATGGGGTTCGGCACGGGCGGCAGCCGGGGCGGGAGCGTGGGCGGCACCGCGGTGCTCCTCGCGTCCCAGACCGTGAAGGAGAAGGCGCGGCGGATCGCCGCGCACCTCCTCGAGGCCGCGCCGGAGGACATCGTGCTGGAGGACGGAAGGCTCCATGTCAAGGGCCTCCCCGACCGGGCGGTGACGCTGAGAGAAGTCGCGCACGCGGCGTACCGTGCCAGCAACCTGCCGCCCGGGATGGAGCCCGGACTCGAGGCGGGCCGCGTCTTCGATCCGCCCGACCTCACGGTCCCCTTCGGCGTCTACATCGCCGTCGTGGAGGTGCTCCCCGAGACCGGCGAGGTGAAACTCCTGCGCTTCATCGGCGTCGACGACGTCGGCACCGTGCTGAACCCGCTCCTCCTCAAGGGCCAGCTCCACGGCGGGATCGCGCAGGGGATCGCCCAGGCGCTCTGGGAGGAGATCGTCTATGACGAGGCGGGCCAGCTCCTCTCGGGAAGCCTCATGGACTACGCGGCGCCCAAGGCCCCGGACCTCCCGATGTTTGAGCTCGACCACACCGTCACCCCGACCCCGCACAACCCGCTCGGTGCCAAGGGCGTCGGCGAGGCCGGCTGCGTGGGCGCGCCCCAGGCCATCGTCAACGCCGTCCTGGATGCCCTCAGGCCGTTCGGGATCCGACACCTGGACACGCCGCTCCGCCCCGAGAAGATCTGGCGCGCCGTCCGCGCGGCAAGGCCGTGACCAGGACCGACGACGCGATGGACGTGATCACCCTCGGCGAGAGCATGGTGCGTTTCACGCCCAAAGGTCACCTCCGCCTGGATCAGGCGCAGGAGCTGGAGGCGATCCCCGGCGGGGCGGAGTCCAACGTGGCGGTCGGGCTGGCACGCCTGGGAATGCAGGCCGGCTGGATTTCCAAGCTCCCGGATCACCCGCTCGCGCGCCTGATTGTCGGCGAAGTCCGCCGTCACGGCGTGGACACCTCGCGGGTGGTCTGGAGCCCCGAGGGCCGGGTGGGGATCTACTACTTCGAGCGGGGCGTGGCGCCGCGGCCGCCCCGCATCTGGTACGACCGGAAGGGCTCGGCCGTCACCACGCTCGAGGATGGCGAGGTCGACTGGACCTACCTCACCTCCGCCCGCGTCGTCCTGGTCACCGGAATCACGCCCGCGCTGAGCCCGCGCCTCCGGGACCTGACGCGGCGGATCGCGCGCGAAGTCCGCGCCGCCGGCAAGCAGTTCGCCCTCGACGTGAACTACCGCGCGAAGCTCTGGTCCCCCCAGGAAGCGGCGACGTGCCTGGCCGACCTGCTCCCGTCGGTCGGCATCCTGTTGTGCGGCCGGGACGATGCCGCGCGGGTGTTCGGGCTCACCGGCGAGCCCGAGGCGGTGGCGCGGGCCTTCCGGGAAAAGTTCGGCGTGCCCGTCGTGGTACTGACCCTTGGGGCTCAGGGGTCCTTCGCCCTGGCCGACCGCGTCTATCGCCAGCGCCGGGTCCACCAGGTCGAGGTAGTCGATCCCCTCGGGGCCGGCGACGCCTTCGCCGCGGGGTTTCTCTGCGGCTACCTCGCGGACGGGGTCCAGCGCGGGCTCGACATGGGTGGCGCCATGGGGGCCCTCGCCTGTACGATCGTCGGCGACTTCGCCCTGGTCACCCGGGCCGAGGTGGAGCAGTTGCTCGCCGGAGAAGACCCCGAGATCCAGCGCTAGGACAATCGGAGGGGGACACCCACGCCTTCGGCGTGGGTACCCGGGCCCCCTCCGAGGCCTCCCCCCGTCGTTCGAGCGTGGCGGGGTCGGCCATGCCGTGAGGCAGGCCCCCCGCCGCGCGAGGCCCGAATTAATCCGCGCGGGCCAAGCCCGCGCTCGGAGCGCTTCGGCCGGGTGCGGGTCGACGATTGCAGCCTTCGCGTGGAGTTTTTCAGCACCGCACTAGCGGGCCACGGCAGGCTCGCCTTTTGAGATCCGCTGCGACGCGACCCTTCCGCTCGGATTCCTTACCCAATTAAGGGGAGTCCCCCCTCGGCAAATTCCAGGATTCACCTACTTTCAAGATCGTTTCGCCACAAGCCACAGTAAGCGTAGCCAAAACGTAGCCACGAGAAGCATGCCATGGCGACGCGCCATAATTTCGAGGCTGACCCCGAGGCCCCGGACGAGCGGTTCTTGGCGTTCCTGGAGCGCCACCGCCTCCAAGCGACGCATCAGCGCCAGCAGCGGAATTATGTCATCGTCATCGCTTGCCTGGGCCTCACGTGCGTCGTCCTCGCGGGCTCCACCCTGATCCTGGCGCTTCGCCTCTCCGCTGGCCGCGCGCTAGTCGCCGTCGCTTCTTCGTCTCTCCAGCCTGTTTCCCAGCGGGAAAGCCGTTCGATGCCCTTGCCCGAAGCTCGGGCTGCGGCTCCGCGCGCGTCTGCTTCCGTCTCTGAAAGCGTGTCCTCCGAAACGACCCGGGCGATGCGGCAAGGGGAGCCAACGCCGAAAAGCGAGCGCGCGGCGCGAGAGCCCCTGCGCGCGTCGATGGCTCCGCGGCAGAGGGACCCTGCCTGGCGGACCGCGGCGTGGATGGTCCGGACGTACGGGAAGTTCGGAGCGGCGGAGCGCGCGCGGGCGGCAGCTGCCTTTTATGATCCTGCTGATCCGGCCACCCACTTCTGGAAGGAAGTTCTGGCACATATCCGTGAAGGCGCCGCCCAATAACGGTCGTGGCTCCTACGACTCTTCTCCAGCATCGGGCCATGCTCCTGGTGCCGGGAGGGCCCGGAGGGGAGCCGCGCGCGGGTCGGCCCGGCGCGGGCCCGGCGGACAAGGCCGTTTAAACCGCCTGCCGTTTATGCCGCCTACGGTCGCGGGCGATCCACTCCTCGCCCCCGGTTGCCCACCCGTTGCCGGGGTTTCCCCTTAACCCGCGCTCCCGTAAATTTTCCTCCCCGATTCCATGATCTCCCTAATGGTTCTCCCTTTCCGCGCTTGAAAAAATGGCTTGTAGATCGCAGGGCTGGGCAGGAGCTCGGAAAGGAGAGAAGCATGCAATCACACCACGTGGACACTAGCTAATCTCTGCGAACGACGACCCAAAGATGGTCTCTTGGGGAAAAGATGGCTCTTGGGAAAGCGTACCAGTGAGAGACACCCAAAAAAAAGGGTTCATCCGGGAATTCCGTGGGTCGCGGGGTAGAGATCGAGGCCGCCACAGTGGAAGTAGATGGCCGTCTTGAAGTGCTCCGGGTTGCGGAAGCCATAGGCCATCTTCTTGATCGTCTGGATCTTGGAGTTGAGGCCCTC
>JACQWB010000112.1 GCA_016209385.1 Candidatus Rokuibacteriota bacterium | reverse complement strand
GGCCGAGGCACGAATCGAATCCAGCCAGGGCACGAAGGCTGCTGCCCCCTTCGGACCTGCGTGCTCAGGGCGTGGCGGTGGCCACGGGTGGGGCCGGGCCGGGGCTCTGCACCGACCGCCGCAGGTGAGCGAGGATCCGCCGAATGACGCCAGGATCGTCGACGGTGGCGATGAGGCGCATACGGCCCCCACAGCGGGGACAGGCCAGAACATCTATCTCGAACGCCCGCCGCATCAGCGCCGCCCATGTCCAGTAGCGCGGGCGGCGCTGCGCACCGGCGCCTTCCGAAAGGGGAAGCAGAGCAGCAGCACCACCCGCCGACCCAGTGGGATCGGGCACGATCCGTCCGTAGGCGACGACGCGCCGGCGCCACTGCGCGTGAGGGGCCAGCACCCCGTGGCAGATGACCAGATTCACCTCGGGCCGAGGCGTGATGGCGGCGAGCTTTTCCAGAAACTCCAGCGGCTCGAACACCAACTGCGTCGTGCCATCGTGCCAGGCCGGCTTGAGCTCCACGACGACGCGGCCGTCGCCCCGGAGCCGCAGGCGGTCTTGAGCCAGGGGCGGGCGGAGCACATACCGGCACAGGCGCTCCACCCCCGCGCGATCGTTGGCCGACACCCACACATTGGCGTGCAGATCGAAGCCATCCACGTGTGCCTGACGGGGCCCCCGAGACCTCACGTCCTCGACATCCACGTCCCGCCCGAGTTGCCGCACCCGCCCGCCAGCGCGGGTGCCCAAGGCCACCCGCCCTTGTACCGAGGCGCTCACGATACCGGCCAGCACGGATGACTCCTCCGCGAGCCGGTCCGCCGGCCCCGTCGCGTCGTCGCCGGGCTCCAGGCCCCGCCGCACCAGGAGCGCCCGGACCTGGTGGCGGACAGCGGTGAGCACCTGCGCCACCTCTTCATCGCTGGGCGCCGGCGCCGGATGAAACTCGAGGGCGCCCGAGCGGGCTTCGCTGAAGACCCCGTCGAGCGCCAGCGTGTGAAAGTGTACGTTCAAATTCAGGCCGCTTCCAGAGCGCTGGATCACGGTGACCGTGCCCGTCCGCCCTTCGCGGATGCCGCGCTCGCGGGCGGCGCGCGTGTAAACCGCAAGCAGCACCCGCGCGTACAGCCCCAGCACGGCTCGGCTCAGCCCGTGGTCCCACGCCATCAGGTACCGCAGCCGATGCGGCACCGTGAGCACCCACTGGCGCACCGGCACGCGCGGCAGCACTTCGTCCACCAGATGTGCGGCGCGCTCGGTCATCCGGCGACCGCCGCAACTCGGGCAGAACCCGCGCCCCTTGCAGGAAAACGGAACCAGGCGCTCGACGGCACACCCGTCACAGCGGAAGCGAGCAAACCCGTGTTCGAACACCCCACACGTCAAGAACTCCCGGAACTCCCGCTCGACAAACTGCGGGAGGCCGACACCCTCGCTCGCCGCCGCCGCCGTGCGCAGGAAGGCCTCCAGGTGCTCGCGGACAACCTGATGCAGCACGGTGTGCTCCGCGTCACGGGACCGATACACTGGCTGGACACACGCCACTCCCCTGGGTACCGCGTACGCGGCGGTTCACAAATGCCCAAAGATCGATACACCTGATACACCATCTCACTAGCCCCGACGGCACGGAGTCGCTAGCCGCGTGAAGGGACAGGTGCGTGGTGGGACACCCGTCAGGTTGCGGAGGGACGGGCTCAGGCTGATTGAAGCTCCGTCATGTGAAGACGATCAGTGTGGTCCGTCGTCGGGCGCAGGCGCAGGAGCTGAAAGCGTTAGGCGGATGAGGTGATCTGCACGGAGGATGAGGACCTCGTTCAACGGGTCATGGCGATCACCAATGGGGCCGGCGTGCCGGCGGCAATTGATGCTGTGGGCGGGCAGGTCGCGGACAGCATCGTGGAGGCGCTCGCGCCGGGAGGGGTCATGCTCAGCTACGGCCTCCTCGCCCTCGAGCCGATCCTGATCAACGGCGCGCTGACGATCTTCCGCACGCTGTCAGTGCGCGGCTTCTGGCTGACCGCGTGGCTCCGACGCGCGCCTGCCGAGAAGCAGCGCACAGTGATGCGCGAGGTGTTGGGTCACATGGCCAAGGGCGAGATCGTCCCGCCGGTCGAGGCCAAGTACGACCTCGGCGATATCACAGACGCCGTCCGCCACGCCGAGAGGCCGGGTCGTCACGGGAAGGTCTTGCTGGTGGGCTGATAGTTATCGGAGCAATCAGGTTTCACGCGTCCGCCCCCGCGCGCGCGCGGAATCTGCTATCATCCCGGCGTGAGCTCTCGCACGCTCCCCCTCGAGCGGGACGGCCGCGGGGAACGCACCGGCTCCGACATCGAGATCATAACCCTTGTCAGCGGCGCCCATTTCCTGAGCCACTTCCTCCAGCTCACGCTGCCGCCGCTCTTCCCGCTGCTGCGGGCGGTCTTCAACGTGCCCTACGTGGCGCTGGGCGTGCTGATGACGCTCTTTTACAGCGCCTCGGCCGTGGGCCAGCTGGTCTCGGGGTTCCTGGTGGACCGGTTCGGAGCGCGGCGCATCCTGGTGGGCGGACTCAGCCTCTTCGCGAGCGCCATCGTCCTGGCCGGGCTCAGCCCCTCGTACGGGATGCTGGTGGCCGTAATCCTGCTGGCAGGCCTCGGCAACAGCGTCTTTCATCCGGCCGACTACTCGATCATGAACGCCACGGTCGATTCGCGTCGGCTGGGCCGGGCGTACAGCACCCACAGTATCTCGGGCAATATCGGCTGGGCCCTGGCGCCGGCGGTGGTGGGGGGACTCACGGCGGCCTTCGGCTGGCGCGTGGCGCTGGCGAGCGCTGGGGCGCTCGGGCTGGCGGTGGCCTTCTTCCTCGCGCGGCAGCCGGCGCTGGCCGTCGTGGGCCGGCCCGCGCGCATGCGTGTAGCAGACGGCCCGGTTGGCTTCGTAGCCGACTTCCGCCTCCTGCTGGTGACGCCGGTCCTGATGGCCTTCGCCTACTTCGCGCTGCTCGCCGCGTCGCTGAGCGCGGTGCAGACCTTTTCGGTCAGCGTGCTGGTGGCCGTCTACGCGGCGCCCCTCGGCCTCGCCAGCGGGGCGCTCACTGCCTACCTCGGGGGCAGCGCGGCCGGCATCCTGACCGGCGGGGTCCTGGCTGACCGGACGAGTCGGCACCACGTGGTGGCGGGTGGGGGCATGCTGCTCGCCGCCGTGCTGACCCTGGTGCTTGCCAGCGGCGCACCGCCCCTGGCGTTGCTCGCACCCCTGATGGCGGCCATCGGCTTCGCCAAGGGCGCCACGGCCCCCTCGCGGGACCTCATCGTACGGGCGGCGACGCCGGCCGCGGCCTCGGGCAAGGTCTTCGGCTTCGTCTACTCGGGCCTTGATCTCGGCGCGCTGGCGATGCCGCCGGTCTACGGATGGCTGGTGGACCGGGGTGATCCGCGCGCGGTCTTCCTGGTGGCGGCGGGCCTGATGGTGCTGACGATCGCCACCGTGCTCGAGGTGCGGCGCCAGGGAGTGATCGCCCGGGGGCGCGGCACGCGCTGGTAGCGGCGCCTCCTACAGGTACACCGCCTTCATCTGCGGCTCTGGGTAACGCGAGCCCGAAGCGGCTCCCGAGGGGACGGCCTCCGAGATGCGCTGGACGTCGGACGCATCGAGCCCGACCTCCAGCGCGCCCGCGTTCTCGTCCACGCGCTCTTTCCGCTTGGTGCCGGGGATCGGGACGATACCCGGGCCCTGTGCCAGGAGCCAGGCCAGCACGAGCTGCGCGGGCGTGCAGCCCTTCTCCTTCGCGATCTGCTCGATCCGGTGCGCCAGCTCCAGGTTGTGGAAGAAGTTCTTGTCCTGGAAGCGCGGGTGGTCGCGGCGCCGGTCGCCTTCGGGGATGTCGCCCGGGGTCTGGATCCTGCCGGTCAGGAAGCCGCGCCCGAGCGGGGAGTACGCCACGAAGGAGATGCCGAGCTGGCGGCAGGTGGGGAGCGTCTCCTCGGCCTCGGCGCGGTAGAGGAGCGAGTACTCGGTCTGGACCGCGCTCAGGGGGTGGACGGCGTGGGCTCGACGGATGGTCTCGGGCGCGGCCTCCGAGAGCCCAAGGTAGCGCACCTTGCCCTGCTCGATCAGCCTTTTCATCGCGCCGACCGTATCTTCGATGGGCACGCTCGGATCCACGCGGTGCTGGTAGTAGAGGTCGATCACGTCCACGCCGAGCCGCTTGAGGCTGGCATCGCAGGCCTGGAGGACGTACTCGGGCCTGCCGTTGACCAGGTTCGCGCCGCTCGGGTTCCTGACCTGGCCGAACTTGGTGGCGAGCACCGCCTGCTCCCGCCGGCCTTTGAGCGCCCGGCCCAGGAGTTCCTCGTTGTGGCCCCACCCGTACATGTCGGACGAGTCGAGGAAGTTGACGCCGCGGTCGAGCGCGTGCTGGATCACCGCGATGGCCTCCTTCTCGTCGCACTTCCCGTAGATGCCTGACAGCGGCATGCAGCCGAATCCCAGGTTCGACACGGTGAGCGTGCTCTGCCCCAGCGTCCGGTAGTGCATGAGGTCCCCCTTTCAGAAGTCGTTCACGATTCTACCCGAGAGACGCGGACCGCGCTATAGATCTTGCGGGCCAGCCGTTCGCCTGGACAGCCCCTTCGCCCGCGCCGTAGCTTCGTAGCGGAAGTCGCGGGAGCGAGCGAATCGCAGCCTGTTCAGAGAGCCTCAGCTCGGCTGGCGAACCTCAGGAGCCGGGGCACGATCCGGCGCGGATTCCGTTTCAAGCGGGAAAGGAGGCTGAAAATGGTACCGCATCGACAGTCCCGGATGAGGAGCGCGGTGATTTTCCTGTCGAGTTTCTTGCTCGTGAATGGCGTGGCTGCGGAGACCCTACCGATCGTCGATCTCCACTTTCATGCCGAACCAGGCTGGAACCTTCAAGACCTGATAAACGCGTTTAACGAGGCCGGAGTCGCGGGGGCGCACCCCTCACGGGGGTAGACTCCCTGCGCATCGTGCCTCGGAGGTGACGACCGGCCCTTCACCCGCTTTCTCCGCGTGAGCCTGGTCGGGCCAGGAGGCGCGGCCGTTGGGGCCTCCCGCGCCCTGAACCGCGCGGTCAGACAAGCGGCCAGGGGTAACGGTGGCCACCTGTTTCCACAGGGAATCGCCCTTGCTGCACAATGGCCCGCGCCCGGGCGAGCAGCGCCGCCTGCTCCGCCGGATCCAGGAGCGCGGCGAGCGACGCCGGCAGGCCTCCCGTGAGGAGGCGCCTCACGTCGGCCCGCAGCGCGTTCGGGATCGGCTCGCCGCCGAACTCCCAGATCACGGTGCGGAGCTTGGGCTCGGCGTGGAAGGTCAGGGCGTTGTCGATGGCGTGGATGACGCCGTCGCGACCGAGCAGGCAGTGGCCGCTCTTCCTGTCGGCGTTGTTGACGAGGAGGTCGAAGAGGCAGATCTGCTTGAGGCGCGCGTGGTGGGCGGGGTCTTCCCTGAGCGTGAAGTAGTGCTGCTCGAAGTCGGCCGGCACGAAGCGCTGGAGCGAGCCGTCGCCCAGTGGGCCCTCGCGCTCGACCGTCCGCGGCACGAGGCCCCAGCCGAGGGCCTCCGAGAGGAGGTACGCCGCGACCTCGCGCCTGAAGAGGCCCGGCGGGAAGTCCCAGAGCGGCCGCTCGCCGCGCGCGGGCTTGTACACGGCCAGCGCGGCCGCACTGTCGAGCGTCACCTCGACGAGGAAGATCGCGTTGCTGCTCCGCGCGATCCGCCCCTTGACGGTGATCGCACCCCGGGCGAGGAGGTCGAGCAGGCTCGTCTCAGGCTGCAAAGACATCGGGGGCGATTGCAATCGAAGGGAACGCGCTCAGCAGCTGGCGGTCGGCGGTGACCAGTCGGACGCCGAGGTCCTGAGCCAGGGCTACGTACTCGCAGTCGTAGGCCGAGCATCCCGATCGGGCGGCAAGCCGGAGAACTTCGTGGGAGACCACGCTATACTCGCGTCCCGCCACGCTTCGTTCTGCCTCGTCGGCGATCTGGATCGCATCCTCAAGCGCGAGCGCCTTCCTGCGGACGAGCCCGGCGAGCGTGTTACGGAACTCTGAGCGGCAGAGGAGCGGCACTGCCCACACCGGGTCACGGCTCAGGACCGCCTCGGCTTGTCCCGTCCGCTGGCCCGCCACATAGAGATAGACCAGCAGGTTGGCATCCACGACGATCATGGACGGCCGTACACCTTGAGCCGATTGAGCGTCCGATCGCCGAGCCGGAGGCCGACGGGAGCCCGCCGGACAGCGCGCGCACGGGCTAGCAGGGCCTCGGGATCGATCGGCACTGCACGGGCCGCGGCCTCCAAGCAGGCAATGACCTCGAGGTTGAGACTCCGCCTGTGGCGCACTGCCTGCGTCTTGAGGCGCCGCACCAGCGGATCAGGAATGTTCTTGATCGTCAGCGTCGCCACTGCCATCCCTCGCGTAGACACCATAATGGTTCCATATTGGAATCACAGTAGCGCGCCGGTTTCGGAGTGTCAAGCGTATGATGCGATCACGCACTACGCTCACCGGGTGCCGTGGCCATTGCCTCGCGGGCAGACGTGGCCGCCCGGGTCCTTCGGGCCGCCGCACATCGGACAGGTCGGGCGCCCGGCCTTCATCAGCTCCCGGGCTTGCTCCACAAACGCCGCGGCCTGGGCGCGGGTGATCCTGAAGCGCGCCGTGGCGGCCTCGCCACTGCCCTCCTCCTCTGCCAGCTCCTTCGCCACGACGACGATGCGCTCATCAGCCTGGTCGTAGCCCACGCCGAGGGCGGCGACGGGCCATGCGGCCTCGATCGGCTCGAAGAGCGCGGCCTCGCGCGGCGGCTCCTCGCCGGCGGCCGGAAGCCGGGTCAGGAGATCGGCCAGGTACTCGGCGAGGGCGCGAACCTGCTCCTTCTCGCATTTGAGCGTGATGAGGGTGTCGGCCTGCCGGGCCTGCAGGTAGAAGATGCGCTGGCCGAGCGGCCCAACCGTGCCGGCCGTGAAGTGGTCGGGGGCCTCGAGATCGAACGAGTCGCTCATCGCATCTGAAGCCAGGAAAGGTCGCCGTCCAGCGAGTTCACGGTGAGCACCAGGGGGGCGTCAGGGCGGTAGGCGATGGCCGTGATGGATGCCGGGGCGACCGCGATGCGCTGGAAGAGGTCGAGGTGGAGGCCGAGAGCGTGGGCGACGACGGCCTTGATCGGATCGGCGTGGGAG
>JACQWB010000111.1 GCA_016209385.1 Candidatus Rokuibacteriota bacterium | reverse complement strand
GGCCCCAATCAGCCCTCGGAAGATCGGGCCCGCTGGCTCACGAGCCCCGGATCGCGGCTTTCCCGTGCTATTTCGGTCGTGCGGCCACATCATCCTGGGCGAAGATCCGAAACGGCTGCCGCTAGGCCCGTCGCCTTGACAGTTCGGGGTGGCCGTGCTAGCGTAAGGTGCGCCTGTCGCCTCCTGTCCACGCGGGTGGGAGGCGATACGTTTGATGGGGTGAGGGATCGGTGATGGAGCCCGCAGATCGAGAGATGCTCTCACAGATCAAAGCCCTCTACGAGTCAGTTCCCGCGAAACTCGCCTGGGCGCGGAAGAAGTTCGGCCGGCCGCTCACCTTCTCCGAGAAGATACTGGTGGCCCACGCCTGGGATCTCGAAAGCCACATCTGGGAGCGCGGCAAGGCGCAGCTCGGCCTCCGCGTGGACCGGGTCTCCCTGCAGGACGTCACGGGGCAGATGGCGCTGCTGCAGTTCATGCAGTCGGGGCGGAAGCGGACCGTGGTCCCCACCACCCTCCACTGTGACCACCTGATCCGGGCCGAGAGCGGGGCGTCGGAGGACATGAGGCGGGCGGCCACGGAGAACAACGAGGTCTACAACTTCCTCCGCTCCGCGGCGCGGAAGTACGGGATCGGTTTCTGGAAGCCGGGCTCCGGCATCATCCACCAGGTGGTGCTCGAGAACTACGCGTTCCCCGGCGGGCTCATGATCGGCGCCGACTCGCACACGCCGAACGGCGGCGGGCTCGGAATGCTCGCCATCGGCGTCGGCGGGGCCGACTGCGGCGAGGTCATGGGTGGGCTGCCGTGGGAGGTGCTCCACCCGAAGCTGATCGGCGTGCGCCTCACCGGGAAGCTCTCAGGGTGGGCAGCGCCCAAGGACGTGATCACCTACCTCTGCGGCCTCCTCACGGTCAAGGGTGGGACCAACAAGATCCTCGAGTACTTCGGCCCCGGCGCCGCGTCCATCAGCGCCACGGGCAAGGGTACCATCTGCAACATGGGCGCCGAGCTGGGCGCCACCACCTCTATCTTCGCCTTCGATGACCGCATGGCCGCTTATCTCCGCGCGACAGGCAGGGTCGAGATCGCGGCCCTGGCCGAGCAGTACCGCGAGCACCTGGTGGCCGACCCGGAAGTGGAGCGCGACCCCGAGCGCTTCTTCGACGAGCTGGTGGAGATCGACCTCTCGACGCTCGAGCCCCACATCGTGGGCCCTCACTCGCCGGATCGCGCGCGTCCGGTCTCCAAGCTCCCCGCCGAGGTCCGCCAGCAAGGCTGGCCGGCCAACCTGAAGGCGGCGCTGGTCGGTTCCTGTACCAACTCTTCCTACGAGGATATGCGGCGGGCGGCCCACGTGGCCCTGCAGGCGCTCAAAGGTGGGCTCCGCGCCAAGGTGCCGTTGCTGATCACTCCGGGCTCGGACCGGATCTACCAGACCATCAAGCGCGACGGCCTCCTGGAGATCTTCGAGCGCATCGGCGGGACGGTCCTGGCCAACGCGTGCGGGCCGTGCATCGGCCAGTGGAAGCGGTCGGATGTGAAGAAGGACGAGACCAACTCGATCGTGAGCTCCTTCAACCGGAACTTCCCGGGCCGGAACGACGGCAGCGCCGCCACGCTCTCGTTTCTGACGAGCCCCGAGGTGGTGACGGCCCTGGCGTTCGCCGGGACGCTGGAGTTCGATCCGCTCCACGACACCCTGGAGGCGAACGGCAAGCGGGTCCGCTTCGCCCCGCCGGAGGGCGAGGAGCTGCCGCGGGAGGGCTTCGCCGGCGGCTGGGAAGGCTACGAGGCGCCGGCCGAGGACGGCGCGGCCGTACAGGTGGAGATCCGGCCCGACAGCGAGAGGCTTCAGATCCTCGAGCCGTTCCCGGCCTGGGACGGCAAGGACTTCCTCGAGCTGCCGATCCTGATCAAGTGCAAGGGCAAGACCACGACGGACCACATCTCGCCGGCCGGGATGTGGCTCCGCTACCGGGGGCATCTGGAGAAGCTCAGCGACAACATGTTCCTGGCGGCGGTCAACGCGTTTTCGGACAAACCTGGGACTGGGACCGATGTCCTGACGGGCGAGTCCGGGCTTCCCATCGCCCAGATCGCGCGGCGCTACAAGGCGAAGGGCGCCAGCTCGGTGGTGATCGGCGACGAGAACTACGGCGAGGGGTCGAGCCGCGAGCATGCGGCAATGTCGCCCCGCTACCTCGGGGTCAAGGCCGTGATCGTGAGGAGCTTTGCCCGGATCCACGAGACGAACCTCAAGAAGCAGGGGATCCTGCCGCTGACCTTCGGGAATCCGAAGGACTATGACCTCTTCGAGGCCAACGATCGCGTGAGCATCGTTGCGCTAGCCGGCCTCGCCCCGCGCAAACCGGTCCAGGTGATCGTGCACAAGCCCGACGGCCAGACTGTGAAGATCACCTGCAACCACAGCCTGACCGCCGAGCAAATCCAGTGGTTCAAGGCGGGCTCGGCCCTGAACGCAGTGAAATAAGCATGAACGCGCTGCAGCCGCGCCCGAGCGCGGGCTTCGCCCGCGCGATTAACTCGGGTCTCGCGTGGCGGGGGGCCTGCCTCGCGGCGTGGCCGACCCCGCCACTCTCGAACAACCATCGGGGGAGGTTCGGAAGGGGGACGGAGTCCCCCTCCGAGTCGAGATCCAGTGGTTCAAAGCGGGCTCGGCGCTCAACGCGGCAACTGCGTAAACATTGAAACGCATGTTCCCTGACCCCATCCCTCTCCCCTGAGGGGAGAGGGGCAAGGTAAGGGGTGAGGAGCGAGATGCCGAGCAAGGTGAGGATTCCGGCGGGCGAGAAGATCGTCATGCAGCACGGGAAGCTTCAGGTTCCCGACCAGCCCATCATCCCCTTCATCGAGGGTGACGGCACGGGCCCGGATATCTGGCGAGCGGCGGTTCGCGTCCTGGATGCGGCCGTCAGCCAGGCGTACAAAGGTCGGAAGAAGATCGCGTGGTGCGAGGTCTACGCCGGCGAGAAGGCTAAGGCGGTGTACGGGCCCGACTGCCCGCCGAATCTCCTCCCGTCCGAAACGCTGGGCTTGATCCGCGAGTACCTGGTCGCGATCAAGGGACCGCTCACGACTCCCGTCGGGGAGGGGTTCCGGAGCCTGAACGTCACGCTCCGCCAGGAGCTCGACCTCTATGTCTGCCTCCGGCCGGTTCGGTATTTCAAGGGTGTGCCCTCTCCGGTGAAGCACCCGGAGAAGCTGGACATGGTGATCTTCCGCGAGAACACCGAGGATATCTACGCGGGAATCGAGTGGGAGGCGCAGAGCCCCGAGGCGCGGAAGGTCATCGACTTCCTCCAGCGCGAGATGGGTGTCAAGAAGATCCGCTTTCCCCAGACGTCAGCCATCGGCATCAAGCCCATGTCCCGCGAGGGATCCGAGCGGCTGATCCGCGCGGCGATCAGGTACACGATCGAGCACGGCCGTCGCAACGTCACGCTGGTGCACAAAGGCAACATCCAGAAGTACACCGAGGGCGCTTTCATGCGCTGGGGGTACGAGCTGGCCAAGCGCGAGTTCTCGGACAGGTTGGTGAGCTGGGAGGAGTGCGGCGGGACGCCGCCGCCGGGCAAGATCCTGATCAAGGACGCCATCACGGACGCGTTCCTCCAGCAGATCCTCACGCGCCCGGACGAGTTCGACGTCATCCCGTGCCCGAACCTCACGGGCGACCTCATCTCGGACGCCCTGGCCGCCCAGGTCGGTGGGATCGGCATCGCCCCCGGCGGCAACATCAACTACGAGAGCGGGCATGCGCTCTTCGAGGCGACCCACGGCACGGCCCCCAAGTACGCGGGCCAGGACAAGGTGAACCCGGGGTCGGTCATCCTGTCGGGGGAGATGATGCTCCGCTATCTCGGCTGGACCGAGGCGGCCGACCGGACCATCGAGGGCCTCGAGCGCACCATCCAGCAGAAGGTCGTGACCTACGACTTCGCGCGCCTCATGGAGGGGGCGCGGGAGGTCAGGTGCTCCGAGTTCGGCGGCGCCATCATCGAGAATATGGCGCGACTGTAGGCGAGTACCTCCCCGCACCCTGCCTCTCCGCCGAGGGGAGAGGAGAAGAGGTGAGGGGCACCGGAGGGAGTGAAACGTGAGGCCAAAGGTCACTGTCGTCGGCGCCGGCAACGTTGGCGCCTCGGTGGCGCAGTACACGGTGGAGAAGGAGCTGGCTGATGTGGTCCTGGTGGACGTGATCGAAGGCGTGCCCCAGGGCAAGGCCCTCGACCTCTTCGAGGCCGGGCCGATCCACCGCTATGACTGCCGCCTGGTGGGCTTCAACGGGTACGACGAGACGGGGGACTCAGACATCGTGGTCGTGACCGCCGGCTTTCCCCGGAAGCCCGGGATGACCCGCGACGACCTCCTCTTCAAGAACGCCGAGGTGATCCGGCAGGTCACGGGCCAGGTCGTCACGCGGTCGCCCAACTCGATCCTCATCATGGTCACGAACCCGCTCGACGCCATGGTGCAGGTCGCCTGGAAGGTCTCGGGCTTCCCCACCCAGCGCGTGATGGGGATGGCGGGGATCCTGGATTCGGCGCGCTTCAGGACTTTCATCGCGCTCGAGCTCGGCGTGTCCGTCGAGAACGTGACCGCCTTCGTCCTGGGCGGTCACGGCGACACCATGGTGCCGCTGCCCCGCTACTCCACCGTGGCCGGGATCCCGATCACCGAGCTGCTCTCGAAGGAGCGGATCGGCGCCATCGTTCAGCGGACGCGAGACGGAGGGGCCGAGATCGTGAACCTCCTGAAGTTCGGCGGGGCTTACTACGCTCCGGGGGCCGCGGTGACGGAGATGATCGAGGCGATCCTGAAGGACAAGAAGAAGATCCTCCCGTGCGCCGCCTACCTGGACGGCCAGTACGGGGTGAAGGGGCTCTACGTGGGGGTGCCGGTCACGCTGGGCCGGAGCGGGGTGGAGCAAGTGATCGAGATCAAGCTCACCCCCGAGGAGCAGGCGGCGTTCCAGAAGTCGGCCGCCGCCGTCCGTGAGCTCGTGGACAAGCTCAAGCTCTGAGTGCGGGTGGGGTTTGAGAAATCAGCCGTCGCGGTCCGCGAGCTGGTCGAGAAGCTGAAGCTGTAGGAGGGATGCGGCGAGATGGCCGGTGACGACGCGTACCAACACGACGTGCTGGTGATCGGGGGCGGCGGCGCGGGGCTCCGCGCGGCGATCGCGGCGGCGGAGGAGTCGGATCGGCTCTCGATCGCGGTCCTCTCGAAGGTCTACCCCATGCGCAGCCACACGGTGTCCGCCGAGGGCGGGACCGCGGCGGTCATGCGCGATAACGACAGCCTCGACACGCACGCGAAGGACACGATCTTCGGGAGCGACTTCCTCGCCGACCAGGACGTCGTGGAGGCGTTCGTCAAGGAGGCACCGGGCGAGGTGATCCAGCTCGAGCACTGGGGCTGCCCGTGGAGCCGGGACCCGGACGGCCGCGTCAGCGTCCGACCCTTCGGGGGCATGACCGTGAACCGGACGCTCTTCGCCGCCGACAAGACCGGCTTCCACATGCTCCATGCC
>JACQWB010000110.1 GCA_016209385.1 Candidatus Rokuibacteriota bacterium | reverse complement strand
CGAGTACACCCTGGTCCTCGACGACTGGGCCACCGGCACCGGGAACCCCCTTCCGAGCACACGCGAGGGGACCGCCGGCGGCCGGGGCGGTATGGGCGGGATGATGGGGGGCATGATGGGTGGCGGCATGGGCCGGATGATGGAGGGGATGATGGGCCGCCGCGGGATGGGCGGCATGATGGGCAGTGGCCACACCCCGGCCTACGACGTCATGACCATCAACGGCAAGGTGTACCCCGCCACCCAACCGCTCAAGGTCCGGAAGGGCGAGCGGGTTCGCCTCCGCCTGATCAACGCCAGCGCCGACCACACGCACGTGATTCGCCTGGCCGGCCACCGGCTTCAGGTGACCCACACCGACGGGAATCCCCTGGTTCAGCCGGTCGAGGTTGACGCCGTCCCTATTGCTCCGAGCGAGCGCTACGATGTCCAGTTTGTCGCGAATCGGCCAGGGGTCTGGTTCCTCTACTGTGTGGAGGCCGGACATCCGGGTGCCGGTGAGCAGGTTCTCGTAATCTATGAGGGCCACGAGGGGGCCAAGCCCGAGGCGCCGGTGGAGGGAGTTTCCGGCCTGGACCTCTGGCAGTACGCCGTGGGCCGCGGCCGGGACGTCCTCCCGCGACCGTCGGGTCACGAGCGGACGTATGACCTCGTCCTGAGCGGCGGCATGATGGGCTCGGATGTCTGGACGATCAACGGCAAGCAGTATCCCAAGACCGATCCGCTGCGCGTCAAGCGTGGGGATCGAGTGCGTGTGAGCTTCGAGAACCACAGCATGGAGGCCCACCCGATGCACCTCCACGGCCAGTCCTTCAAGGTGCTGGAGGTGAACGGCCGCCGGCTGGCTGAGCCCATCGTCCGGGACAGCGTCGATGTGGAGGGGCACATGGGCTCGGTGGTGGTCGAGTTCACGGCCCACCACCCGGGCGACTGGTTCCTCCACTGCCACAAGCCGATGCACATGGAGGGGGGCATGATCACGCTGGCGAAGATCGGATGAGCGGCCCCTGGGATGGCACGACGGTGGGGCGTGGCGTGGGGGATCGGGCTCTGGCTCCTCTTCGCGGCCTCGCTCGCGGCGGCCCACGACGCGGGAGAGCATGCCGATCCGGAGCTCCTCAATCACTGGCGCACGCTGGTTCACCTCCTGTTCCAGTGGGCGCACCTGGTGGCGTTCGGGCTCTGGGTCGGGGGAGTGCTCGCGGCGAGCCGGCTCCCTGGGCTTTCCCTCGAGCGGCTCCTGTTCGCGAGCTGGGCGCTCTTCATCGTGTCGCTCGGCACCGGGAGCTACAACATGGAGTACGGCGCCGCCACGCCGGAGCCCCCCGACATCTTCGCGTTGCCTATCCTATGGCGGAAGTATGAGTTTGGGGCGGCCTACATCATCCTCATCGGCGTCAAGCAGGCGCTCTTCCTCTTGGCCGTGCTCGTCGCGCTCGTGGCTACCGTCTTGCATCTCTGGTGGCCGCCCGAGCGGAATCGCGCCGCGTTACGCCGCGCCTTCATCGGAGGCAGCGCGGCGGTCGGCCTTGCGCTCGCGGCGGTAACGGCCATGGCACTGGTGCTGCACGAGGCGGTGGACCTCGCCCCGACCCCTTTGCACTCCATGGGCGGGATCGCCGGGCCCGCGGGCCCGGACGAGTTTGCGTATGCCGCTACGGCCCGTCAGGGAGCGCCACCTCCCTACGGTGCCGACACCCGGAACACGGCTGCCGGCTTCCGGCTCTTCGCGATTCCCCAGGTCGCTGGGGATGCCTGGGCGCGCTTCGGCCACCTCGTGGGGTTCGCGCTCTGGCTGGGCGGAACCGGGGCGCTGCTGCTCGCCGGGGCGCAAGACGCCCGGCGGGTTCTCGTGCTGCTCTGGCTGGGGCTGGGCGTGCAGGGCGTGACAGGGGCGTACCAGATGCTGACCTGGACGCCGTTCAGCCTGGTGCCGTTCCCCTCGCGGCTTTCGCTGATGGAACACTTCCGCTTCGGCTATACGTACACGCTGCTGCTGACGGCCAAGCTCACTCTCGCCGGGCTCGGCTTTGCGGGAACGGTCGGGCTCACGCTGGCGGCCCGGCGGCCGGCCTCCGGAGAGCGCGGGAGCGCGTGGGTTCGGCGGTTCGGGTGGCTGAATCTTGCCGCGGGTTTAGTCCTCGCCTACGTGACCGTGGCCCTGCTCCTGGTGCACGAAGCGGTAGATCATGCCCTCTGAGCTCGTCTTCCTCAGCCCCGGGCGATGCCTGGTAGCAGAGCGTGCAGTGGATCTCGGTCCAAAGGGAGGAACGATGAGGAATCGAACTGAACGTCGGCACTTTCTTCGACAGGTGGCTACGATCCTCGGGGTGGTCCTCGGCGGTCCTTTGCCCACGCCAACCCGAGCTCTCGCGTTCGAGCCGTCGCCTCGCCGCACCCCCAGCGGTGATCTCCTGGAGACCGTCCCCCCCCGCGCGCTTCCGTCTTTTGCCAGGAACGCGGCCCCGAAGGTGCAGGAGGCGTATCGCTATGCCGCCGAGAACGAACAGGCCCTCCAATACATCCCCTGCTTCTGCGGCTGCAAGAACATCGGGCACCGGCACAACGGCGACTGCTACGTCACCGAGCGCCACGCCAACGGCCTGATCACCTTCAACAGCCACGCGGTGGGCTGAGACATCTGCCTGAACATCACGCGGGACGTGATGGCGATGCAGGCCCAGCGGAAGCCGCTCCGCGCGATCCGGGCGGCGATCGACCAGAAGTACGGCAAGTTCGGGCCAAGCACGCCGACCCCGTTGCCGCCGACCTGAGAGGGGAATACCGCCCAAGCTGGCCGGCGAAAGGAATATGCGATGCGAGTGGGCGTGATCGCGCGACGGCCTCTGCTGTGGACGCTATTGATCTTGCTCGCCGCTGCTGGCGGCGGGCTAGCAGCATGGTCCTCCCTCGGCGGTCGCTTATCCTGGACCTTTGGCCTCGTGGCTCCCAACCAGACCCAGGGCGTGCTCGAGAAACTGGAGGTCTATGGCCAGGTTCCCGACTTCTCCCTGATCGAGCGGGGTGGCAGGCGCATCACGCTGGCGAATCTCCGGGGAAAGGTCTGGATCGTCAACTTCTTCTATACCGAGTGCACGGACACCTGCCCGCTCCAGAGCGCTAACATGGCGCGGCTTCAGGCCGACCTCTCGGCGGAAGCCGACGTGAAGCTGGTCTCGATCAGCGTCGATCCTGAGCACGACACCCCGGAGGTGCTCTCGGAATACGCCGCCCGCTTCCGCGCTGATCCTGAGCGTTGGCTCTTCCTGACCGGTCTCAGGGATGCGATCTACCGGCTCGCCATTGAGGGATTCCGGCTCGGAGTCGTCGATCAGGGTGAAAAGGCTCAGCGTGCGCCGGGCGGAGAGCGAGCAGGGCTCGGGCCGGCTCAAGCTTGGGCTCACCCGGTCCCAAACCCGGAGCGGAAGCCGATCATCCACAGCTCCCGCTTCGTGCTGGTAGACCGGCAGGCGCAGATCCGGGGCTACTACCACGGTACCGATTGGGAGTCGCTTGAGCGCCTCCGTCAGAACGTGAGGGTCCTGGTGCAGGAGAAGCCAAAGGAGCGATAGATGGAAGTTGCACGAAAGCCCGTTCACCGAATGGTGCTCCTGAGCGCGATAGCCGGGTTCGCGGTCGTGGCGTTGACGGTGGGCGGGAACGGCCTCGCCGGCGGGACCGAAGATCCGTTTGCCGCCATGGGAGTGCAGCGGCCCGCCAACCCCGCCCCGGCGCCGGAGCTTGCGCTTCCGTCGCTCGACGGAAGGACCGTCCGCATCAAAGACCTCAAGGGAAAGGCTGTGCTCCTCGGCTTCTTCACCACCACCTGACCGAAGTGCCTGCGGGAGGCTCCCGCAAAGGCTGCGATCGATCGGGAGTTCAGGAGCCAGGGGCTTGAAGTGATCGGGGTGAACCTCGGTGAGGATCGTGAGACAGTCCGGAAATTTGCCGGGGAGACCGGCATCCAGTTCCTGCTCCTTCTGGACCGGGATGGCCAGATCCCCCGGCTCTTCGGCCTCTGGGCTCACCCGAACACCGTCCTCATCGACCGCGCCGGACGGGTCATCGGGCTCGTGCGCGGAGAACGGGACTGGCAGAGCGAGGCGGCCCGCCGCCTCGTCCAGCAGCTCCTAGAGAAGGATCGGTAGGGCTCGAGGAGGGCGCAAATGGAGAACTGGATCTGGGCTCTGGCGCTGCTCGGCCTGGCGTTTTTCCTCTTCCGCCGGGGCGTGACTGGAGGGTGAGGGAGCACTGGGAGCCTTGCGGGGCAAGGCGAAAGCTGCAGGACAACCGAGCCAACGAAGCCACCCGAGACCAGGACCCGGCCCAGCCGGGTCCAGGCGGCGTACTGCGCGGTGTGCGGGCGGGAGGCCAATGGGCAGGTGCACCGGCTCGGAGAGGCGTTCTGCTCCGAGGGCCACGCCGATGAGTTCGCGCGCGAGGTTCAAGGGGCGATCGAGGTCGCGCGAGTTCAGGACGTAAACGAGAGGAGAAGCTGACGCTGCCCAAGGCGGGCGAGCGGTATGTCTGCGAGAAGTGCAAGCAGGAGATCGTGATCGTCAGGCCGGGCCACTGCGCCCCGCAGTGCTGAGACCGGGAGATGAGGGTCAAGGCTTGACCTTGAGACCGCACTAACCGGAAGGACGCTCTATGGGAAAAAAGACGACGAAGAAGCCCGCGAAACGCGGCGGAGACGCGGCGGACGCGCGCCGCTGGACCCGACGGCGGAAGAGGAGGTGGATTGTCGGGATCCTGGCCGGATTGCTGCTGATCGGAGGCGGCGTCTGGCTTTGGAACGGAGCCCGTGCCACACCTCCTGAGCCGGCTCCCCGCTTCAACCTCTGGGCCTCCACCGGCCGGGTGATCACGCTCGATGACTACCTGGGCAAGCAGGAGGTCGTCCTGTTCTTCTTCATGGGCGCCGGCTGAGAGATGTGTCGTGTGCAGCTCGGGAAGCTGCCAGCACGGGTCGGTGAGCTGACCGCCGAGGGGGCGGCGGTGCTGGCCATCAGCCGGGACACGACGGAGGCGCAGGCCCGCATGGCCCGCGAGCTGGGATTGCCGTTCCCCGTGCTCGCCGATCCTTCTATGGAAGTCATCCGGGCGTACCGGATGAAAGGCGAAGGGATGGACATGGCCGAGCTCGGGTACGTGATCGTCGACAAAGAGGGGCGGATCCGGACGCGCCAGCTCGACCGCCGCTTCGGAGAGAACTTCGGGATGATCCTCCGTGCGCTACGCGACACCAAGCGCGCGGCCTGAGACAGGGGAGGACCGATGGAACGAATCGGGGCGCTCTGGCGGATCCTGCGTTGGGTCCTGGTTTTCCTCGTTCTCGACTGGGGCTTCTGGCTCTTCTTGAACGCGGTGCGCCACGTGCCGGGAAGCGTCCCCTTCGAGCTCTGGTACGGGGACTGGCAGCTCGTTCTCGTCATCTCCGGCCTCTTCACGTTCTTCCTGCTCACGTTCACGCTGCCGAGACGGCGGGTGGAATGGGGGAATGCCGGGCTCTACACGGCGTTCCTGATCTCGCTCTTCACCGAGATGTTCGGGCTGCCGCTGACGCTCTACCTGCTCGCCCCGGTGCTGGGTCTTCGTCCCCAGGACTTCGGCTTCCAGGAGAGCCACCTCTGGGCCTTCCTCCTGGACCGCCTGGGTGTGCTTCCGCTCCGCCAGGGCGTCTACTTGGTGATGCTCGTCAGCACCGGTCTCGTCGTGACCGGTGCCACCCTGGTCGCTATCGGATGGATCACCGTCTATCGCGGACGGGCAACGCTGGTGACCGATGGCATTTACGGGTTCATCCGCCACCCTCAGTATCTGGGGCTCATCCTGGTTATCCTCGGCTTCAACATCCAATGGCCGACCCTCCTCACGCTGCTGATGGCTCCCGTCTTGATCGTCATGTACGTGCGGCTCGCGTGGGAGGAGGAGGAAGAGCTGGCGACCTTCTTCGGCGAGGCATTTCTGGACTACGCCGCCCAGACGCCGGCCTTCATTCCCTGGGGGCGAGGCCAGGCTGCCCGGACTCCCGCTGAGCCTCTTTCGGAGCGGACGCCCGGGGTTCTAAAGCCGTCGGGAGTAGAGGACACGGATGAGGGAACGGCGGTCGGATCAGGAGCCGAGTGACTGCGCTCTCGGGAACCACCTGAGCATCTTCGGGAGGAAATAGGCCCGATGTATCCGGTCCTCCTCGATCTCGGATTCTATGAGCTCCGCTCTTACGGGGTGTTCGTGGCGATCGCCATCGTGGCGGGGATCTGGTTCTCGGCGCGCGGGGCCCGGCTGAAGGGGCTGGATCCTTCCGCGATCACGGACGCCTCGTGGCCGATCGTCGTGGCCGGGCTCGTCGGCGCTCGACTCTACTACATCGCCTTCAGCGAGCCTGCGTACTACCTGGCCCATCCATTCGAGATCCTCGCCGTCTGGCACGGAGGCCTTTCGGTCCACGGCGCCCTCCTCGGTGGGCTCGCTGCAGCGCTGTGGGACATCCGCCGCCGCGGCGTCCGGTTCTGGAGATTCGCGGACGCCGTGGCTCCGGGTCTAATTCTGGGTCAGACGGTCGGCCAGATCGCCTGCCTTCTCAACGGCGACACGTACGGGCGGCCAACCACGCTGCCGTGGGCGATCACGTTCACGGATCCCAGAGCGATGGCGCCCCTGGGCGTGCCCCTGCACCCCATCCAGATCTACGAGCTTTTCGCCTATCTCGCCGTCTTCCTCGTCGTATGGCAGGTGAGTCGGCACGCCAAGCAGGACGGCGCGGTGATCCTGAGCTATGCCGTCGCGTATGGAGTCGTCCGCTTCGCGATGGAGTTTTTCCGGGGAGACCCGCCCGTGGTTGCCGGGATCATCGTCCCCCAGGCGATGAGCGTGCTCCTTCTCGCCGGAGCCCTGGTGGCTTGGCTCTCGATGTTCGCCCCGCTCGCCGTGCCGCGCAGGAGAGCTGCCGAGGTCGCTGGCCCCGTCGCTCGCGACCCCGCAAGCTTCGTAAGAAAGGGCCTCCTCCTGTTGCTGCCGATCGGTGCCGGAGCTGTCGCGGTGGGGTCGCTTTCAGCTCTGCGATCGCCGCGCGATCGCGGGTATCACGCAGTGGCGCGGTGGCGCATCCCCGGAGGCGCGGGGCGGTTCATCGCCGTGGGTCCAGAGCCGACCCCCGACGAGCTCCGGGCCCTGGGAGAACAGCTGCGCGAGGAGTTTCAGCCTCTAAACAACGCGGTCGTGATGATTTTTGACGACGCTGAGGCGGCCCGCCAGGCCCGCCGGGGTTCCCGAATCATCGGGGAAGAGCGCTATCAGGCGGCGCTCGCCCACCAGCGAGCGATGTATGTGAAACAGGCCGCCCGTGGTGAAGACAGCCTGGTCATCTACGACAGGTACCCGAGCGCGCGGGAGGTGATCCGCTATTGAGCTCGAACGGCACTCGCCTGCTCCGCCTGGTGGGATCGGCAGCGGCTCCCGCTCGTGCTCGGCGTGGCGAGCGTCGCAGCCTTGCTCTATCCCTTGCATGCAGCGTCGGACGTGACGGTCTTTCGGTGGCTGCTGAACGGCGGCGCGGCGGGACTCGTCGCGAGAGCAGTGTGGAATGTGGTCCTGTCGCGACGCGGCGACAAGCGCTTTCAACACACGGAGCTGAACCGGCGTTAGCCACGCAAAGGCGTTCACCATGAGGCACGGGTTCACAGCCACGGTCATTCTCCTCGTGAGCTGGGCGAGCGTCCCGGCTGCCGAAGCCCAGCACCCCGTCACGCCAGGCCAGGCGGAATCCGCCAAGCCCCTGGATTCGGAGGAGGTTGCCCGAGTTCGTGCAAAGGTACTTCCCAAAGAAGGATTCACCCTGCCCATCAAGTGGGGGGATCTCGGGTCGACGCTCGTCCGGCTCGGGGTCCTCGACCTGCCGAAGCTCAAGCAACTTCACGCGGACACCAAGGGGCGTCCGCTCCCCGATCTCCGTCACCTCGAGGAGCGTTCGGAAGCTTTTATCACGATCACCACAGAGAATGCTCGATTTCTGGCGAACGTGTTCTGGGGGCTGGGGCTGGCCAATAAGAATCCGGTGTTGGACACGCTGGTGCTCGTGCGACCTCAGAGCGAGTTGATGCGGCTGGCAAGCACAGGCGGGTGGACGTTGGGCGCAAAGCCTGCCGAAGACGTTTACAGCTACTTGGACATCGTCGCGTTGCAGCCGGAGCAGCAGGAACTCGTCTCGGACCTCGCCCGGACTATCTATCGGCCTTGCTGCGACAATCCCACCGCCTTCCCGGACTGTAACCACGGCATGGCGATGCTGGGATTGCTCGAGCTCATGGCCGCCAACGGTTTCAGCCGAGAGGAGATCTTGAGGGCGGCCCTCAGGTTCAATGCGTTTTGGTTCCCGCAGCAGTATGTGCGGACGGCGCTCGTGTTGCAGCTCCGGGGCATCGACTGGGATACAGTCGATCCTCAAGAGATCCTGGGACCTCGTTACTCGAGCCTGAGGGGGTGGATTCAGAACGTTGACGGCGAGCTGAAGAAACGTTCCCACCTGCTGCCTCCCCAGCCGGAAGGAGCGAGTTGTGGGATCTCCCGGTAGAGGGCTCAGGGGGCGCGCGCGGTTCAGCCGTGGGAGGTAATCTTCCCCGGGAGGTGCGTTCATGACAGCCACGATCGGGTATGGCAGTCTGCTCGCGGCTCTGGCCCTGGCCGGGTGGGGGACCGCTGCTCCAATCCTCGGGGCTCGGACCTGGCGCGCGGCCTGCTTCGCGAGCGCGCGCGGCGCTATCCTGGGCCAACTCGCCTTCGTCACCCTGGCCGCCCTGACGTTGATCTACGCCCTCGTCACCACTGACTTCAGCATCAAGTACGTGGCGCTGAACACGACCCGCGCGACGCCCGTCTACTACCGGGTCACGGGCCTCTGGGGGGCGCTGGAGGGCTCCCTCCTCCTCTGGGAGTGGATCCTGATTATCTTCTCGGGGCTCGTGGCGTGGATCTACCGGGACCGGCACCGGGAGCTGATGCCCTGGGTCCTGATGATCTTCTCGATCGTGTCCGCCTTCTTCCTTTCGGTCATGGCCTTCGCCTCCAACCCCTTCGAGCGGGTATTCCCGGTGCCAGCGGACGGTCGCGGCCTGAACCCGTTGCTCGAAGACGCCAACATGCTGACCCACCCGCCGCTCCTCTACACCGGGTTCGTCGGGCTCACGGTCCCCTATGCCTTCGCCATGGCCGCGCTCATCGCCGGGAAGCTCGACGAGGCCTGGATCCTCACCACGCGGCGGTGGACCCTCACGGCCTGGCTCTTCCTCACGCTGGGGAACCTGGTGGGCGCGTGGTGGTCGTACCACGTGCTGGGGTGGGGCGGCTACTGGGCGTGGGATCCGGTGGAGAACGCGGCGTTCATGCCGTGGCTCCCGGCGACGGCCTTCCTCCATTCGGTCCAGGTCCAGGAGCGGCGGCGGATGCTCAAGACCTGGAACCTCTCCCTCATCATCGTCGCCTTCGGCCTCACGATCTTCGGGACATTTCTGACCCGCTCCGGGATCCTCTCGTCGATCCACGCCTTCTCGAACGGGCCCGTCGGGATCTTCTTCCTCGGCTTCCTGGCCGTAGTCGTCCTGGGCTCCTTCGCGCTTCTGTTCTGGCGGGCCGACCACCTTCGGGCGCAGCCCGAGCTGGACTCGATGATGAGCCGCGAGTCAGCGTTCCTCCTCAACAACGTGGTCCTAGTCTCGGCGCTCTTCACGATCTTCCTCGGCACCGTGTTCCCCCTGCTCTCGGAGGCGGTGGCCGGGGTCAAGGTGAGCGTGGGGGCACCGTACTTTAACTGGATCACGACGCCGCTCTTCCTCGCCGCGGTCTTCCTGATGGGCGTGGGGCCGCTGATCGCCTGGCGCAGGGCGTCGTGGGACAACCTGCGGCGGAACTTCCTCTGGCCCGCGGCCCTCTCGCTCGCCATCGGGCTTGTCCTGTTCGCCTGGCGCGTCCGGGACTTCTGGCCCCTCCTGGCCCTCACCCTCGCGGCCTTCGCCGCGCTGACGATTCTCTTAGACACGGTGGGGGCGGTCCGGGCCCGTCGCGAGATCGCCGGCGAACGGTTCGGCGCTGCCCTCGCCACGCTCGTCCGTCGCAATCAGCGCCGCTATGGCGGCTTCATCGTCCACCTGGGGGTGGTCCTCGTGGTCCTCGGCATCACCGGCTCCATGAGCGCGAGCGTCGAGCGGGAGGCTACGCTCAATGCCGGAGAGTCACTCACCATCGACCGGTTCCGAATCCGGTTCGAGGGGCTTCGGGCCAGCGAGCAGCCGACCCACGTCCGGGTCGAGGGGCTGTTCCGGGTCTCGAACAACGGGCACGACATCGGGGTGCTTAACCCCGCGCTGAAGTTCTTCCCCACGCAGCAGTCTCCGATCGGGCGGGCGGTATTCCGGTCGACGCTCAGCGAGGACCTCTACCTGATCCTCTCCGGCTTCAGCCAGGTGCGCCAGGACCAGGTCACGCTCAAAGCCCTGGTCCGCCCGCTCGTGGCATGGATCTGGTTGGGCGGAGCCGTCATCACGATCGGAACGCTCCTAGGCCTCTGGCCGTTCCGGGCGCGCGCCGCGCGCGAGGGGTAGATGGGCTCGCGCCGGTTGCTCATCCGTCTGGTCGGTCTCTTCGTTGTCGGCGGGTCGCTGATCGCCCTCCTGGCCTACGGCTTCACGCGGGAGCCGCGGGAGATCCCGACGCCGCTTCTCGGAAAGCCGGCGACTCCGTTCACGCTCACCCTCTTCGACGGCCGCCAGCTCAGCCTGGAAGAACTACGCGGGAAGGTGGTTTTTCTCAATTTCTGGGCATCCTGGTGCCCGCCGTGCCGCGCCGAGGCCCGCACGCTGGAGGCCGCCTGGCAGAAGTACAAGGAACGAGACGTCGTGTTCCTCGGCATCGACATCCAGGACACGGAAGAGGACGCCAAAGCGTTTCTCCGGGAGTTCGGGATCACGTACCCGAACGGACGGGACGCGTCGGGGAAGCTCGCCATCGACTACGGGGTCTGGGGAATCCCCGAGACCTTCATCATCAACCGGGAGGGGCGCATCACCTACAAGCACGTCGGGGCGCTCGGCTGGCAGACCATCACGGCGAAGCTGGACGAGGGGCTTCAGGGGATCGTCAGCGCCAGGGAGGGGAAGGGTGACTACCGCCAGATCCGGTAGCGAAAAGCGCAAATTCCGGCGGCTGCTCGAGGCAGGGCTGCTGGGACTATGGCTGGCGATGCCCGCGCTCCTCCTGGCCCAGCAGGATCTCGACGAGCAGGTCCGCTCCATCGCCGCCCAGCTCCGCTGTCCCGTCTGCCAGAACCTCTCGGTGGCGGACTCACCCTCTGAGATGGCCCGGGAAATGCGCGACGTCATCAGGGAGCAGCTCCGGGCAGGGAAGACACCCGAGGAGATCAAGGCGTACTTCCTGTCAAAATACGGGGACTGGATCTTGCTCTCCCCCAGGCCGCGCGGGCTGAGCCTGCTGGTGTGGATCGGCCCGTTCGCCGCGGCCGCGGTGGGAATCGCCGTCGCAGTTCGCGCCGTCAGGCGCTGGACGCGACGCTCCGGGGTTCGCGAGCGACCGGCTCCCGATCCGGCTCTCCTTGAGCGCGTGCGTTGGGAGGCCTTCGACGCCCATGCCGACGCCGGGCCTAAAGACCCAGAGCACCTCTCGCCCATCGAGCTGGAGCGCGAGAACCTCTATGTAGCGCTCAGAGAGTTCGAGTTTGACTATCGCTCAGGCAAACTCTCGGAGGCCGACTACGAAGCGATGCGCGACGACTACGAAGCTCGCGCGGCCCAGGTCCTCGCCGAGCTTGATCGGATCAGGCGCTCGCCTCGGCCGAGTCCTCAGGCGTCCGCCCCTCCGAGGCCGGCTGCCCGCCAGGCGGCGGAGCAGACGGTCCGGCCCCGACGCACCTGGCGCCTGGTCTCAGCCGGCGCGTTCCTCCTGGTCCTCGGCCTCTCGCTCGGATACTTCCTCTCCCAGTCGCTTCGGCCGCGGATGGGCGAGCAGGACACCCTCACCGGCGACTTCTTGACGGGGACCGGCCCGGGCGGGATCGCGCCCGGGAGCCGGGGCCCGGCAGAGAACGTCGCGAGGCTCCTGGCCTCGGGCCGGGCTGCCTACGAGCGTCAGGACTGGCGCGCGGCCATCGACGCGTTCAAGCAAGCCTTGGTGCTCGATCCTGGGAATCCCGAGGCCCACACGTCCCTCGGCCTGATCCTTCTCCGCGCGGGCCACGGGGATGAGGCCCTCCTCGCCGTCGAGCGAGCGCTGACGACGAACCCAACCTATCCGTTTGCCCTGTGGGCCAAAGGGGTTGTGCTGTTTGAAGTCAAGCAGGACTACGTCGGGGCGATCAATGCGTGGGAGACCCTCATGGCTCAGACCCTGGCCCCCGCCGACGCCGATCAGGTCGCCCGGATGATCACCGAGGCGAGGACGCGGCTCGCTGTGGGACCGGCGAGCGCCCGGCAGGTCGCCACGTCCCGAGGGACCATCACGGGGACCGTAGCCTTGGCGCCTTCGCTCCGTACTCGGGTCCCCGCAGGAGGTGTGCTGTTCATCATCGCGAAGCGAGGGGATGGCCCGCCCCTGGCCGCCAAGCGGATCCCCAGTCCCGTCTTTCCTGTGGAGTTTTCCCTGGGCCCAGAAGACCGGATGATTCGCGGCACCCCGTTCGAAGGCGAGGTAATGTTACTTGCACGCGTGAAACGCGACGGGAAGGCGGGACCGCCCGGTCCGGGCGACCTCGAAGGAGAGGCCAAGGCGCCTGTCAGAGTGGGCCAGCGCGGCGTTGAGGTCGTCCTGGATAAAACGTATTGAGAGCATCGCCACAGATGGAAGACATCCCCTGGGCGTACTATCTCTCTGCGCTGCTCACCGGACTCGCCTTCGGCTACGCAACCCAACGGGGCGGGTTCTGCCTGACCCGGGCGCTGTCCAACTTCTTCATCATGGGCGACGCCACGATCCTCCGCGCCTACGGTCTGGCACTGTTGGTGGCCACGGTGGGAGTTCATCTTCTCCTCGCCAGCGGGCTTGTGGAGATTCCGATCCGGCCGTTCCGCTGGCTCGCCAACCTGGTGGGCGGCCTGATCTTCGGCTTCGGGATGATCCTGTCCGGGGGGTGCTCGGCAAGCACGTGGTACCGCGTCGGGGAAGGGGCCGTGGGGGCGTGGGTGGTGCTGCTCGGCTTCGCCGTGGGGGCTACCGCCACCTCTGTTGGGACGCTGGCCCCGTTGCGCCGCATGCTCCAGACCCCTACCCTCACGCTAAGCGGGAACCCCCCGACGCTCTACAACGTGATCGGGCTTTCCCCCTGGGCGGTGATTGTCCCGCTCGCGCTCGTGCTGGGATGGGTGCTCTGGCGTGGGGCGAGCGAGCCCGAGCACAACAAGTGGCCGTGGCCCCTGACCGGCACGGTGGTCGGCGTCTTGATCGCTCTAGGGTGGTGGACCTCCAGCTTCGGCGAAGCCCCGACCGGGATTACGTTTGCGATCAACACCAGCCACGTCTTTACCTACCCCCTGATCGGCTACCCCACGAGGGTGAACTGGAGTATGGTCCTCCTGCTCGGGGTTCCATTGGGCGCCTTCGTCGGCGCGTGGCGCTCAGGAGAGTTCAGCTGGAAGCTTCCGCACGGCTGGAGCCTGGTGAACGTCTTCGCCGGAGGCTTGCTCATGGGGATCGGTGCGATTCTGGCCGACGGCTGCAACATCACGCAGGGGTTGACCAATTCGGCAACCCTGGCGGTCGGGAGCCTCACCGCCTTCGCCGCCATGACGGTGGGCGCCTGGGGAGCGGTCCGAGTCCTCTACCTGCGGAAGATGTAGCGGAATCCGCCATTGAGGACCTCTGGAGCTAGGTTTTTGCCGGAGAGGATGCAGTCATGAGCGCCCATTCTGACGCGCAGCCCACCTATGCGGACGTCAACCGGGATGTCCTCCGTACCCTGGCGCCGCCAAGCAATGCCTGGTATGGCTGGATGGTCCCTTATCGGGTTTGTCCTGGCCACTGCGCTCTTCGGGGCCTGGTCCTGGCAGATCTACATCGGGATCGGCGCCGACGGCAAGCGCGTGCCCCAGATGTGGGCGCTCTACATCACGACCTTCGTCTTCTGGATCGGGATCGGCCACGCCGGGACCCTGATCTCCGCCATCCTCTACCTCTTCCGCGCAAGCTCATGCCCTCGGTCTCGATCGTCGAGGTGAAAGAGACGATCCCTCATCCAGTGAGCCAAGGAGGACATCGCGCGGCGCAAGGTGGAGGAGCCGTCGCGTCACCGGGAGAGGGAAGATGAGCAACGGAATGGAGCGCGATGAGGTGAGACGCAGCGGCGTGCGGTTGTCGCGGAGGGGGTTCCTGGGCTCGCTGGGAACCCTGGTCGTAGCCGGCAGTTCGGGCTGGGTTGGCTTCTCCGCACTCGCGGCCGCCCCGAAGGCGTGGTCCCCCGAGGACTTCGTAAAAAACGTTCAACATGGCGGGCCGCCGAAGGACGGCATCCCGCCGATCGACCGGCCCAAGTACGTCTCTGCCTCCGGGGCGGAGAAGTTCCTGCGCGCAGGGGACATCGTGTTCGGCCTCGAGTACCGGGGAGTGGTCAAAGCGTACCCGCAGAAGATCCTGGTCTGGCACGAGATCGTCAACGAGGAGATCGGTGGAGAGAAGCTCTCGATCACCTACTGTCCCTTGACCGGCTCCGCCGTCGGGTTTAAGGGCTCGTCCCGCGGAGATCGCGCCGCCCTCACGTTTGGAACCACTGGAAAGCTCGTCAACAGTAACCTGCTCATGTACGACCGGCAGACCGACAGCCAGTGGCCTCAGATCCTGGGGGTGGCCATTGCTGGCCCCAACAAGGGAACCGTGCTGGAGGAGATTCCTCTTGCCTGGACGACGTGGGGCCCCTGGCGGGCGAAGCACCCTGAAAGCCTCGTCCTTTCCACCGACACCGGGTTCTTCCGGGCGTACGGCTCCGACCCCTATGGCTCCTACGAGCGCCGGGGGACCTACTACGACAGCGGCGGGTCGTTCTTCCCGGTGATGACCGCCGACCCGCGGTTTCCGGACAAGCACGTCGTGATCGGGATCAAGGCCAACGGCGCGCGCCTGGCCATTCCCAAAGCGGCCGTGGCCTGGCACAAGGTGATCAACGCGAGCCTGGCTGGCGTGCCGCTGGTCGCCCTGTACGACCAGGAACTCGCGGCGGTCCGGGTGTTTGCGCGCCGCGCCGGAACGACGGTGCTCACCTTTCGCCGTGAAGGCAACACGTTCGTTGACGAACAGACCCGGGCTCCCTGGACGGCGACAGGCCGATGCCAGGGCGGGCGGCTTTCCGGGACGCAGCTTCCCGTGCTGGCGGCGTACGACGTGATGTGGTTCGCCTGGTATGCGTTCTTCCCCCGGACGGAGGTGCGGGAGGCGACCACCAGCTGAGCCGCTTACCCCTGGTGGTCTGAGGTGCAGTCGGGATGTGGAGATCGCAGAACGGAGCGCTGCGCGCCGGGTCAGGCAGGCGGCTCGGTCTGCTGGTGGGTCTGGGCTACGTGCTGGCGTACCTGTATTCAGTCCAGAACATCGTGGTGGTACCCGGGGTCGACCTGGTCGCGGGGGCACCCGTCCCATCGGTCGCCGTCGCGGCCGACTGGAGCGCGAAGATATGGAAGCCCATCGCCCCATTCGTTTGGGAGCCTGTCGTGGCGGTCTATCCGCTCCGCTCGGTTGCGGTGTTCCTGTCTGTGCCGAATCTGCTCGTCGCCCTCTCGCTCGCGGCGCTGGTCGGTCTCAACGTGAGCGTGGCCCTCGCGCGGGTGCGCGCCGCCCGGGCGAAGCGCGGGCAGGCTGGAACTATGAAGGGCCTCCTGGCCTCGACGCCGGCTCTCCTCACCGGGTTTACCTGCTGTGTGCCAACTGCGGTGCTTGCGCTCGGATCCCTGGCGGCGGGGCTCACCGTCGCGGTCATCGCCGTGCGACCCTACTTCGTCCCGGCGGCCGCCCTCGCCCTGACGGCAAACCTACTCTGGAGCCGCCGCCGACTGCGTTGCCAGGTGGGGGATGCACTGGCCACCTCTGGTCCGGTGTTTACGGAAGCCGAGAATCGGTAAGGATTCTGGGCCTCGATATGCTACGCGTAGCGCCTAAGAGTTGGGGATCGGACCGGCTCATCAACTCCGGCAAGCGATGCCTGTTCGGAGGTCTATCGTGTAAGTGGGGGGAGTGAGCTGATGCACCTCAGGCTTGCGAAAGCGATCGAGCGGACGATCGGTGGAGTCGTGGCTGGCGTCCGGGCTCGGCCGAGGGTCTTCGGGGCGGTCGCACTCGGGGTCTTTGCTTACACGCTATTCGTACCGGTTATCGTGCTCTCCATGGCCCGCAAACCTGTGGATCACTTCACGTTCAATCCCTGGCTTCCCAGATTGCCTGAGTGGCTTGCCTCGCGCGAAGTCTCCCTGACGCGAAAACTGGAGTTCCTTTCTCAGCTGGCGATCGCGTGGTTCAGTGCGGACAACCCGGTGGAGGGATTGGAATGGGGGTTTCTCATAGATGTCCCCTCCTTAGCCCGGTTCATCTTCACGTCGCTCCTGTTCGGCGCGTATTTCGCTCTGTGGGCTTACTATCGAGATCTCGTGCGGCACTCCGGGTGGGGGATGAAGACGGGGCGACACGGAGGCATCATGGGTGCTGTGACCAGCGTGCTCGGATTCTCCACAAGCGCATGCAGTGTCGTGGGGTGCGGGGTGCCTATCTTACCCGTCGTGGGGTTGGCCATTACGGGCGTCTCGAGCGGCACACTCGCCTTCTTCGGATCGCTAGCGCGAGTCGGCACCGCGGCCGTGCTCTTTGTTATGAGCTTGGCTGTCATGTGGTTTGGCTGGCTCGTAGGAAGCACGCCAAAAGACAACTCACTCCCCCAGCTGGAAGAGAACCCTGCCTGAAACGGTGATCCTGATCTGACGGATATGGTTCAGCGTGAGCAAAGGGAGTCGGCGTGATATAGGCACACCGCTATGGAAGTCTCCTCCTTCGTTCTTTTCTTCCTGAACGGGCTGACGTTCGGGATGCTCCTCTTCCTGATCGCCTCAGGGCTTTCCCTGATCTTCGGGGTGTTGGGAGTCCTGAACTTCGCCCACGGGACGCTCTACATGCTGGGGGCCTACCTGACCTATACTGCCGTGCGCGTCTTCGGCGACTTCTGGTTGGCGCTCCTCGTCGCTCCGATCGTCGTCGCCGGTTTCGGCGCCGGGATCGAGATCCTCCTGCTGAGACCGGTGTACCGGAGACCCGTTCCCTATCAGCTTCTGCTCACGTTCGGTGTCATCCTGGTCGTCACCGATCTGGTGAAGATGATCTGGGGAATGACCTATTATTCGATCCCGTATCCTCATCCGTTGTCGGGTTCCATCCCCGTCTTCGGACGCGGGTTTCCGAAGTACAACCTCTTCATCATTTTCTCAGGTCTCCTCGTCGCCTTCGGGCTCTGGCTCTTCCTTCAAAGAACTCGCATCGGGACGCAGGTGAGGGCGGCCGCCGTGGATCGGGAGATGGCGGACGCCCTCGGGGTGCCCGTCCCCAGGCTGTTTACAGCCGTCTTCGCCTTGGGCTCCTGGCTGGGCGGCCTGGGCGGGGCCATGGCAAGCCCCTTGGGCTCGCTGTCGCTAGACATGGCGGTCAGGGTCATCGTGGAGGCCTTCGCGGTGGTGGTCATCGGGGGCTTAGGGAGCTTCCCCGGAGCTATACTCGGTTCCATCCTGATCGGCCAACTGGAGGCGTTCGGCATCCTCCTCATCCCCCGTTTTCACATGGCGTTCATCTTCATGCTCATGACCGTTGTCCTCATCGTTCGCCCGAGGGGGCTCCTGGGGAAGGCCGCGTGAGTCACGAGGGGAAGCGGATCAGGACGATGATCCTCATCGGGGTGGGCGCAGTCTTGGCCCTCTCCGGCCTGCCCTTCCTCCTCCCCCCCTTCTACCTTTTGCTCGCTACGGAAATCCTCATCTTTACCCTCTTCGCTTCGAGCTTCAACCTCCTCTTTGGCTATACGGGTCTCCTCTCGTTCGGACATGCCGCCTACTTCGGCGTCGGCGCTTATTGCGCTGGCCTCCTCTTAAGGGACCTCGGCGTTCCCATGTTGGTCGCGATTCCTCTAGGGGGACTCCTAGCAGCCCTGGCGGCTCTGATCATCGGGTACTTCTGCGTGAGGCTGGACGAAATCTACTTCGCCATGCTCACGTTGGCCTTCGCCCAGATCCTGCACTCCGTCGTCTGGCACTGGAACGAGGTGACCGGCGGGAGCGATGGCTTGGACATGATCCCTCGCCCGCCCCTGAAGTTCTTCGGCCTCACTCTGGACATCGGGTCGATGACCGGGTTTTACTACTTCACTCTGATCATCGTCGCCTTCGGCCTCTCTATCCTCTGGAAAATCATCGACTCGCCCTTCGGCCTCGCCCTCAAGGCCATCAGGGAGAACGCTATCCGGGGAGAGTTCGTCGGGATTCGGGTGACCCGCTATCGCCTGGCAGCTTTCGTCATCTCAGGAGCCTTCTCGGGGCTGGCAGGAGCGCTCTTCGCCCCCTTCCAGCGGGCGGTGACACCTGAGGCCGTGTATTGGACCACCTCGGCGGATCCGGTTCTCATGAGCCTGCTCGGGGGGACCCGCGTCTTCCTTGGCCCAGCGGTGGG
>JACQWB010000109.1 GCA_016209385.1 Candidatus Rokuibacteriota bacterium | reverse complement strand
GTCCAGCTCCGAGCCGAGCGCTCGGGGACCGGCACGGGCCGGGTCTATACACTCACGGCAAGCGCCGAGGACCTGGCGGGCAACACAGCCAGCGCGACCGCAACCTGCACGGTGCCTCACAGTCTGGGCAAAGGGGGGAGATAAGCTCCGGTCAGGTCCGTAGATTTCAAGATGCACGCGTGGGCCGAGGGCCCGAAGGGTACACCGCCTTCTCCCTTTTACACACCCTTTGATCCTAGCTCGGCGGGAGGTAAGCAGCATGATAAGCAAAACCGGGAAGAGTAAACGAATACGTATAGCAACGGCAGGACTTCTCGTCGCTTCCGCGTTCGCATTTGCGATTGCGGCACAGCCAGTATATGGGCAAACCGCTTCGAGCAACGTCTACGTTTGGAATGGGTTTAACGGTGATATTAACGCAGGGCCGGCGCCCGTCGCTCCCCCGGACCTGCGACCCAGGCTGCGAGCCCGGGACGCCTACGGCAACCTGCCGCTCAGCTTCGAGGCCAACCAGGGCCAGACCGATCCCCGCGTGAACTTCCTGGCGCGCGGGCGTGGCTACAGCGTGTTCCTGGCCGGGACCGAAGCTGTGCTCGTCCTCCGTCCGTCGCCGGGCGCGGCCGCCCACCCCGAGGACGAGAGCGGCGCGGCGCCGCCGGTCAGGCACGTCCTCCGCATGAAGCTGCTCGACGCGAACCCTGATCCGCCCGTTACCGGTCTCGACCCGCTGCCGGGCAAGGCCAACTACTTCATCGGTACCGATCCCGCGAAGTGGCGGACGAACATCGCCACCTACGGCCGGGTGCGCGTCGCCGACGTCTATCCGGGGATCGACCTGGTGTACTACGGCCACCGCCGCCAGCTCGAGTACGACTTCGTCGTCGCCCCCGGGGCCGATCCCGGCGCGATCCGCTTCGTCGTCGAGGGCGCGGACGGGGCGCCGCCGCGGGTGGACGGCGACGGCGACCTGGTGCTGGCGACGGCGGCGGGCGAACTGCGCCTGCGCAAGCCGTCCATCTACCAGGAGGTCGACGGCGTCAGGCGCCCGGTCCCCGGCGGCTACGTCCTGGGCGAGGCGGCTGACGCGGCGGCGGGCGGCCACGAGGTGGAGTTCCGGGTTGCCGCCTACGACACTGGCAAGCCGCTCGTCATCGACCCGGTCCTCTTCTACTCCACCTACCTCGGCGGCAGCCAGTTCGATAGGGGCACCGACATCGCCGTGGACTCGCAAGGCCATGCCTATGTGATCGGAGGTACCTTCTCGGACGACTTCCCCAGTCCGTTCGGGACGCCTCTCAGTGTTGTGTTAGGCAAGACCGACGTCTTCGTCGCGAAGTTGCATCCCAGTGGCTCCGCGCTCGTCTACTCCACCTATCTCGGCGGGAGCGACGACGAGGACGTGAACTCCACCGGCGATGGGCGCATCGCCGTGGACTCCTCGCACAACGCCTACGTGACGGGCACGACCAAGTCCATCGACTTCCCCGGTCCCCCTCCCAGCGGGACCGCCACGAAGCTGGGACCGGGCGGCGGCACCGACGTCTTCGTGGCCAAGTTGAACGCCACGGGCGATGCCCTCCTCTACTCCGTCACCCTCGGCGGCAGTGGCTCCGAGAACCGCTTCGGGGGCGGGGGCATCGCCGTGGACTCGTCGCACATTGCCTATGTCACGGGTCACACCTTTTCGGCGGACTTTCCCACCGCCGACAAGGCCTTCCAGGCAGTCAAGATCCTGCACCCTGCCACGCTCCTCAACGACGACTGCTTCGTGACGAAGCTCGATACCAAGAAGGCCCCCCTGGAGTCGCTCGTCTACTCGACCTACCTGGGCGGTGGTGGTGACGATGTCTGCTCGGCTATCGCCATCGATGGCGCCGGCCACGCCTATGTGACGGGCGCCACCACATCGGCAACCTTTCCTACCACCGACACAGCTTTCCAGAACGGAATGGGGGGTGACCGAGACGCCTTCGTGACCAAGCTGAATACCAATCCCACCGACTGTACGGCAGTAGAGGCAGAACAGATCACCTGCAAGGAATCCCTCGTCTACTCCACCTATTTCGGCGGTAGCAAGGCGGAAAACGGCCTGCCGAACGAGGGGGCGATCGCCGTGGACCCCTCGGGCTTCATCTATGTGACAGGGGCCACCCATTCGCCCGAACGGCTCCCGCTGGGAGCAGTCCTGCCGAAGGCCGGATTGTCGGTCGCCTTTGTCGCAAAATTCGATCCCGATCCCTCGACCCCCTGCGTTCCTAGCAGCCCGATCATCAACTGTCGCCAATCCCTCGTCTACGTGACCTCCCTCGGCGGGGCAGGCGGGTCCGGCATCGCCGTCGATAACCGGGGCAACGCCTATGTGACGGGATCGACTAACGCTCTGAAGGTTCCAGGGGCAGGATCATTTGTCGCCCCGAAGCTGGGAGCAGGCGATTTCGGGGAAGGCTCGGACGCCTTCGTGGCGAAGCTGAACGCCGGGGGAGACAAGCTGCTCTACTCGACGTATCTCGGCGGCACCGGGGTCGACAAGGGCCGCCGGATCGCGCTCGACGCCTCGTGCAACGCCTACGTGACGGGGGAGAGCGGTTCGAAAGACTTTCCCCTGGTCAATCCCCTGACACCGGGAGGCCCCAAGAATGTGGGTGCTAACTCCGACGGCTTCGTCACCAAGATCGCCGAGCTGGGCTTCCGCGCCTACGTCGCCAGTTTCAACCAGGGCGGCGTCGCGGTGATCGACACCCACACCAATACGGTGGTGCCGTTCAGCCCCCTCCAGCTGTCGCCTAACAACAAGTTCCGAGGCGTGGCGGTGAGCCCGGACGGCCGGCGCGCGTACCTGACGGACTTCAAGAGCAGCACCGTGGTGGTGATGGACGGTACGCTCGTCCTCAAGGCCATCCCCCTGAGCAAGAACTTCCCCCTCGTGGACCTCCTGCCCATCGGCGTGGCCGTCCACCCGAACGGCAAGTTGGTCTACGTGGCCAACGGCGCTATCGACCCCGGCAAGAAGACCCACACCATCTCGGTGATCGACACGGAGAAGAACGAAGTGGTCGAGGAGATCGAGCTGCCCTCGGGGCAGGGCGGCCTGCCCTTCGGCATCGCCGTCAGCCCCCCGACCTCGACAATCGGCGAGTTCATCTACGTGACCACCCAGCTGGGCAATTCCATCATCATCATCGGGAGGGACACCACGAAGACGCCGCCCAAGCATTTCGTCCAAGCGACGATCCCCCTCCCCGCGGGCGCCCCGGCCGGGATCGCCGTGCACCCCGGCGGGAGAAGGGTCTACGTGGCGAACACTGGAATCAACTCCGTCTCCGTGTTCGACCACAGCCTCGGGGTCTCCTCGATCGACGTCGGCGCCCCTCAGTTCGGGGTGGCGGCGCACCCGGACGAAAGTCGGGTCTACGTGACGCTGCCCGGCTCCAACAGCGTGGCCGTGATCAAGGAGTCCGTGATCGGCCCGCCGGCGGTCGTCGGTCACATCACGGTCGGCAACCAGCCGCAGGGCGTGGCCGTGACCCCGGACGGCGCGCTGGTCTACGTGGCCAACTTCGGGGACGACTCCGTGTCGGTCATCAACACGGCGAACGACGAGCGGATCTTCTTCACCTCGGCAGCGGCGAACTCGAAGCACGATCTGAAGGTCGGCGACGGCCCCGTCGCTCTGGGCCAGTTCGTCGGCTTCCCGCCGCTGAACCTCGCGCCCAGCCCGCTCCTCGGCTTCCCGATGCCCGACAAGGACGGCGACGGCATCCAGGACCAGGTCGACGGCGAGCTGGTGGGCGGCGTCTTCTTCGACAAGCGCGACCACCCCAGCCCCCCCTTCACCAAGACCTTCACCAACCGGCACCTGTGCGGCACGGTCTCGGGTTCCATCAAATCGGTGCCCCACGGCATGACGGTTTTCGTTGCGAGCCCTGCCGGGATCGTGATCGGCACCACCGGCGGTGGTCTAGACCAGAAAGCAACTATCGACGCCTGCGGCTTCGAGCTCCTCTTCAACCCTGACAAAGTGGTTAACATTGCCAAGTGCGGTTCTCTGACGGCTCAGGTGCTCTCGGGACCGATCGAAATCCTCCTGGACAGCTTCGGCATGGCAACGGTTCCGAGCGGAGTCACGGTAAGGGTGGCGCGGCTCACCGCGGGGGAGTTCGAGGTGCAGAATCTAGGAGGCCCGGAGCCGATCATCGTCGAGTTCCAGGGCCAGGTGAGGGAAGTCCGCCCGGGTGAATCCCTCACCGTCGCAGTGGACACCACCCCGCCCACGACCATCGCGGCCGCCTCCCCTGCGCCGAACGCCAACGGCTGGAATAAGGGCGACGTGACCG
>JACQWB010000108.1 GCA_016209385.1 Candidatus Rokuibacteriota bacterium | reverse complement strand
TACCCCGAAGGGCAAAAGATCACGGATGATCAAATGGCCACACTCAACATCGAACGCGCGAAGTTTCATGGCGACTGGAACTACACGCTCCATTCACGAAGCCGTAGGACATAATAGGTCAGTTATTTATTAACACTTCCTAAGCTGTCCCCTCAAGTGGGGGATCCGGAGCACCGAGGTACTCGCTCTCATGACTCATTCTTCCCGAGATCGTCTCGGACATCTGAAATCATTCGCTCTGCAGGCCAGAAAAATCCCGTAGAGGATCGGGCATACTCAGCTGCCAAGCCCAGAACTTCCCCCTCCATGCCGTCCGAGACGAGACAGTAGAGAAGATCCCCTTGCCGCCAGAACACGACCGTGTAGCCCTCGATGTGGTTTACGAAGAATTCCCGACCGGCCCGCACGACCGGCTGGCCGAGCGCCCCGGACACCTCCCGCACAGGCATGATGAAGAGCGAGTGCATGCGCCCGCCGCGGTCAACCAGGATCTGAGCGCCCTCAGCTCTCGCCAGTCGAGCCCACCGTGTGGACATCTTAGCCTCGCCCCTCGGGGCGAGGCCTGGAAGCGCAACCGGCCTCGCCAAACGCCCTCGAAGCCAGCGGCCCACTTCTTCCTGGTCGGTCGTGGTCACCTCAAGCGGCAGGCGGCCCAGCATGCATTCGACATGGTCGGTGACCGCGGCCCGGACGAGCGGTGAAGCCTCCACCGGCGCGTGAGGCCGGAGCATCAGGTAGCTGACAGCGACAGCAACCACCAGGACAGCCGCGAGCGCCCCCCAGGCGAGCCGCGGCACCCGGACCGGCGACCATCGCGGCTTAGGGAACGTGATCAGTTCCAGCCGCGCCCTGATCCCAGCGCGAAGCTCATCGACCTCGACCGGGTTCGCGTAAGCGGCGGCGATGAGTGTCTTCGTTGCCGTCTCGGCTTCCACGTAGAGTCGGCAGCCCTCGCAGCCGCGTACGTGGGCCTCCAGCGCGGCCACCTCAGCTAGATTCTTGAGTTCCCCATCCACCCAGGCCGTGATCCGCTCTCGGTACTCCGGGCAAGCTGCCTCGTCTGACACTTCCGAGCCCTCCACCGGTTCACCCTTCACCATGGATATCGTTTCAGAGACCCGGAAGGTTCACGCGATCGCGAAAAGCCAGAAAAATGCTTGTGTGGCGGGTAGTTACAAAGGTGCGCGGCTTCAGCTCGATGGCTCGGAACGGATCGCTCGAGGAGTTCGTGGCGGGAGTGGCTGGCGATGCCGCTTTTCGACATTGAACCCCACGATCTCCTCATCAATCAGCTTGCCCAGGTTTTCCCATTCGGACCGGGGCGGGAGTCCCCAGAGATACGCCACGAGGGCCCAGAGCTCCTCCGGCGGCAGCGCGTCGGCGTACGAAGGCATCGGCGTCCCGTCCATGCCGGTCGCGATCGTCCGATAGAGATCCTCCGGGTCCGGCCCGCTCTTCCTGGGCAGCCGGGTGAGGTCAGTGGGACGGATTGGATTGCCCCAGTCGTCCGTGAGCCTGTCGCGCGACGGGCCATCGCCCTTGCCGCGCCCGCCGTGGCAGTCAGCGCAACCGGCGTCCAGATAGATCTGCCGGCCGCGGGCCACGAGCTCCGGGGCGCGGTTCGGCGGTGGCGGGATGGCGATGGGCGCTCTTGGCGCATCCCGTTCGAAGCGCCGCGAGAACCCTTTGATGTAGGCGACGACATCCCAGCGATCGGCCTCGTCCAGGTGTCCCTGCGGGACCATCCCCGTCCGTCCCACTCCCTTGGTAATGGTCCGGAAGAGATCCGAATCGAGCGGAAGCGAGCCCGAAGGGGTCGAACGGAACTTAAACTTCCCGGCCTCGAAGCTGGCGGGAGGGGTCTCGAAATGATGCCGGGCCATGCCCCGGCCATCACCGTTCCGTCCGTGGCAGATCGCGCAGTTCGCCTCATAGACGAACCGGCCCCGCTCCAGGTCTGGCTCCGGGCGATCGCTCAGGGCCCTCGAGGGCATCGAGCCAAAGCCTCCCAGAGCCAAAAGCGTGACGAGCACGCCCAGAACCAGCCGCAGTTTTGCTACGGAACCGACGTTCATGGGCTCTTGACCGGCCGGCCGCCCTGGATGAGGCGCTCCCAGCGCCGGCCGTCGTCGGTGGAGCGGTAAACATCGGAGCCGAAGGTGGCAAGGTAGAGCTTCCCCGGCGTCCGATGGAAGGCGATGTGGCTCACGGCGTCCTCCCGCCCGAGAAACATCCCGAGCGAGGTCCAGGTGAGGCCACCGTCCATGCTCTGGACGAGCCCCAGCGACGGGTGCGCCGCATACGCGAGGAGGACCTTAGCACTCTCCGGATGGAACCCAACGGCCGTGACGGGAACGCCTCTCAAGGCGTTGCCGAGATGATCCCACGACCGGCCGCCATCTCTGCTGACTAGGAGTCCGCTTCGAGTTCCCGCCGCCACGGTATCTCGCTCCGCGGGGTGAGCCGCCAGGGAGTAGATCTCGGCCAGACCCCGGGCCTCTTTCCGCTTCCACGCTCCGTTCCGGAGCGACACGCGGTAGAGGCCAGGGTTCCTCCCCACATTCCAGCCGTAGAGGGTGTCGCCGTCCACCGGGCTGAGGGTGAGGGCGTGGAAGTCGGCTACGCCCTCCAGCACCAGCGGCCGCCAGGTCCGGCCCCCGTCGCGGCTCACGATCACGCCCCGCGGGTTCGGGGAGTGAGAGCCCTCAGCGGGGTGGCCGCTTGCGACCATGAGCCCCGGTACCGTCGGATGGACGGTAAATCCCATAAAGTCTGAGCGATCGTCCCCGACGTACTGCCACTCCTTGTCATGGATCCCCGTCACGAGCCCCGCATGGGTCGCGATGTAGATGACGCGGGCGTCGCCAGCGTCCACTGCGAGGCCATGAATGTGGTGAAGTTGAAAGCCCCCCGCTGCTGCCTTCGCCAGCAGAAGCAGTATCGCGAGGGCCGCGAAGGTCGGCCCTGGGACGCCACACATTCGCCTTACACGGGCGTCCGCCGTTCTTCCGATCTCCCTCGTGAAGAGGCCCATGGCCTTATCCGACAAGAAAGCCGGCTTCCGCGATGGCAGCCCGAATCTCGCTCTCCGTGAGCTGGCCAGGGTCAAACGTGACTGTGACGTCCTTTCGGTCTGGATCCCCCTCGACCGTCTGGACCCCAGAGCGCTTGGTCAGGGCGGTGCGAATCGTCTCCACGCATCCCTCGCACTTGATCGTGGGTACGCCCAGTTGGATCGTTCTCATGACGAGCCCCCCTTTCAGGAAACGGCCTGGCCAGTGGAATCTCGTGATCTCTTCCAGCGTGCGGCCACGGGTCTCCACACCCACCATGTGCAGCACCCCCGCGGCCGCGATGAGCCCGGCCGCAAAAAACGCCTGGAGGCCGAGCACTGAGCCGCCGCCCGTCAGCCAGATGCCGCCCACGTACGGGCCGACAATGGCGCCTAGCCTGCCTGCCGCCGCGACGATCCCCGTCTGGCGAGCCCGCACCGCCGTGGGAGACACCTCGGCGGCGTAGACAGGGAGGGCGCCCCCGATCGAGGCGATGAAGAAGAACGCCAGGGCACTCGCGACCACCAGGAGGACGGGCGTCAGCTTCCCGGCGCTCGCGCCTGCACCGAGCGCCAGGAGCGCGAGCGCCCCTCCCGCGGCGTACACGACCAGCGTCCCCTGCGTGCTCCAGCGGCTGAACAGAAGCGCCGTGAGAATCAGGCTAGGGAGCCCGATGAGCGCCGAGAGCGCAAGGTAAGCGGAAGCGGTTGCGCCCGCGTAGCCGAGCCTTCCCAGCAGAGTAGGGAGCCAGGTGAGAAACCCGAAGTTGGCCAGGCCCCAGCCGAAGGCGAAGAACGCCAGGGCCGCGACGCGGCCGTAGGGCGTCCGGAGCGAAGTGACCGCCTCTTTACGCGGGCCATCTATCGACCACGATTCTGTAATCGCTGGAGTTCTCGCGATCGGGCCGAGGAGAGATTCGGCAGCCGCTCTCGCGTCCTGCACCCGGCCCTGAGCCAGCAGGTACCGGGCCGACTCAGGGACGATCCGGCTCCGCAGGGCCAGGATCAGGATAACCGACGGAATCAGGTTCACCAGCCAGAGTAGCCGCCACGCATGGACCTCCGGGTAGAAAGCCTTCACGATTGCTGCAGTGCCGGCCGCCAGGGCGTAGCCTCCCATCGAGCCGGCGATGCCCAAGCCTAGCACCGCCGTTCCCCGAAGCCGGGCTGGCAAGTACTCGCTAGCCAACGCGAACACCACGGGAATCTCGCCGCCCACGCCGAACCCCATCACGAAACAGGCCAGGAGTGACTGCCAGTAGGCCAGAGCGAACCCGCACAGCGTGGCGATCGAGAAGATGCCGACTGTCCAGAGCAGTGCTGCCCGCCGTCCGACGCGGTCGGCCATGAACCCCCAGAGGACGGACCCGATCACGGTCCCGCCCATCCCAGCCGCGGGGAGGTAAGCGGCGCTAGCTTCGGAGAGGCCCCACATCTCTCGCATCCCAGGGATCACGAAGCCGATGGTCGCAGGCTTCTGGTAGTCGAACACGAGCGCAGCGAGCAGTGCAGCCAACAAGAGGCCATGCCGCCGCGTGAAAGGCGCCTGCTCCAGCGCCGCGATAACCTCGCGTCCGTTTCCGTTGAACACGAACCCTGGTGCAGAGCGCGAGCGGTCAGGCATGGGCCGCTCGCTCGAACGCCGCCCTCAGGGCGTCCTCGGTGATGAGCCCGTCGAGACGCTCCACCTCTTTGCCGTCCCGTGTGAAGAGCGCCGTCGGCAAGCTCATCACGCCGAACCGGCGGGCCGCATCAAGATCGCGGTCAACGTCCACAGAGCCCGCCGCTTGGAGCACCTTGGACTCAACTTCCGCGCTCGTCAGCGTCTCAACGTGGGACATGGTTGATCCTGCGTGGCCCCGTGTTTCGAGTACGGCGGCACGCATCAGCCGACAGTTCGGCCCTGCCAGATCTCGACGAGCCGCTGGCGAAGAAGGCGCCGCCCGCGATGCAGGCGGGAGCGGACGGTACCGATGGGGCAATCCATGATCTCGGCCACTTCGTCGTAGCGCATCCCCTCGCCATCGACAAGAAGAAGCGCCGTCTTGATCTCGGCGGGCAGGTCGGCCAGGGCAGCCTCCAGATCAGCCTCCGTGCGCTGGCGCACCGCTTCGGCCCTGAACTCTTCAATTGCACGACTGTTCTCCTGTAGCCCCGCGTCCGGTTCGGCAAGCTCGATCTGGCGTCCCTTCCGCCGGAGCAGATCGACGTAGGCATTGCGAAGGATGCGGAAAAGCCACGCGCGGAAGTTTGTGCCCGGTTGGAATCGAGGAAAGGCTTCAAAGGCCCGGAGGACGGCATCTTGCACGAGATCGTCCGCGTCCGCTCGCTTCCCACGGAGGAGGAAACGGGCAAGCCGAACCATTGCTTCGAGGTGCGGGAGTACCATCCGTTCAAACTCGGAGGACGGCGCGCCGGACCCGGCATTGCTCACCTCCTCTCACCAGCATCCATGGGCTACCGTTCCCCGTGGGGCCGGGTCGGCATCGCCAGCTTCACGTCATCCCAGCAGGTCACGGCCAAGGGTGAGGAAATACAAACTGACTGCCGTAATCAAGCCGCCGGCGACGCGGCGCAGACAGGGAGCAACCCGCTGGATCTTGGGAAGTGTCCACGACTGGTCACTGAAGAGGCCCAGGAGAAGGACCGGAATGCTGCGCCCGAGCCCGAACGCCACGAGCCCTCCAAGGCCAAAGACAGCGTTCCCCTTTGCCGCCGCAACGGCGAGCGCCGTAACCAGGACGGGCAATGCACACGGTGAGGTCGCAACCCCGAACGGCACCCCCATCAAAAACGCCTGGGTGGGGCCCGATGCCGCCTCTCCGCTGGCGCCGAGACATCGCAGCCACTTCCACCGAATGACCCCGAGCATGTTGAGTCCCATGATGAGGGTCAGCAGGGGGAGCCACTTTGCCAGACCGAAGCCGGTCAAGATTCGGCCTCCCCAGGCCGCCAGTAAACCCAGAGCTCCGAGGGCAGTAACCATCCCCAGGGAGAAAGTAGATGCGACCGTCAGGCCGTGGTTTGGTTTGGGGCGACGATCCACGGGGTGAAGCTGGCCCAACACGGCCAGCCCCGCGGCGACTCCGCTGGGGCTTACCCCGGCAATGAGCCCACCCAGGCTGATCAGCGCAAGAGCGGTAACGGAGACGACGCCGTCGTCCTTCAGCCCTTGAAGAGCGGCCGCGATCGTCCCGGAGACGGCGAATAAGAATTCAATCACGGGTCACGAACTTTTCTTCACAACTTCGACGCCCGGAGACAGGAGGAACCATCCCTCGCGGTCATAGCCCATGCCGCGAAGTCGCCCGTACACGAGTCGTCCCATCGCCTTTACCGTCGCGCCACGCAGTTGTTGGGGCATGTAGACCATCGGAACGGTCTGGACGAGCACTTCCCCGGTGCCGTCCCGAAGGAGGAGCCAGCAGCCCATCGTCGGCCCCATATCGACGACGTTTCCCTGCACAGCCACGGTTGGGGCGGACCGTCCCTTGGCATGGGCCACGGCCTCTTCGATTCGGACCGGATCCTCTGCCTCCTTGCCAGGAGCCCCATAGGTGTCCATGATAGAGCCGGACCGATCGGGCAATCGGGTATAAGCCCAGGCCCCATAGAAGACGAACCCGCCGATAGAGAGCAACACGAGCCAGTGCCAGTTCCGCATCTCGTCACTTCCCCTGAAAGGGCTGGATAGAAGGGATTCCCTCTTTTAAGGAGACGTGCACCCCTGCCAGGCTCCCACTCTCACTCTTGGGCTACCGCCGCCCGCCTGGCCAGCTAAGGAACGGCATGTTGACGACCACGCCGGGGCGCTCGACGGTCGCCTCCCCTTTGGTTTCAGCCTCCTTCACCTCGGCCGCCGACGTCAGCAGGCGCGCCGACCGCTCGTCCTTCCAGGTGACGATGTGTACGGCGCGCAACGGGCTGTAGCCCTCAGCGCCGGGAGGCTTCTCGAACACGTCAGGCTGAAACCCGAAGGGCCCGCCGCCTTTCACGCCGTTCTTGAACACATAGACCCTCGCGAGCATCGTGTCGGGCGCCTGGGCAAGCAGCGGGACCACGAGGACCGGAGACTTCATCATGCGCGTCAGGAGGTCCGCCACCTTGGGGTCCGACACCTCGGTGTGGATGAATCGGATCCGCTGTCCCTCCGCATAGGCCTTCACCGGCGGCACCCCGACGGGGTTCAGGAAGTACCCCGCCGCGTACCCTGTGGCGAGAGCGGCGATGATCACGGCAACCCAAACCCACTTTCTCATCTCACTTCTCCTCCCCTACGACGTGGCCGATGCGGGTGAGGGCTTCTTCAATGGCTCGCACCTGGCCCTGGCCATCCCGCATGGTCACGATCACCTGTTTGGTTTGAGGATCCCCCTCCACGGACACCACGATCGGGAGCTTCCCGAGGGTATCCTGGATCTTGGTCACGCACCCCTGGCAATGGATGCTCGGGACCGTGAGCGTCACCCGCCGGAGCGCGGCTCGGCGCCGTGCGAGCCGCGGGACCAGGCGGCCCCAGAACGAGTTGAGGAGGACTGCGGTCACGCTGGCGGCCATCGCGGCCATCGCCCAGACCGGAGCGATGAGCCCCGTCGTGGCCAGGGGCACCCCCACCCCGTTGAAGCTGAAAGCCAGGGAGAGGTTCTGGACGGTCTTCCGGTAGGTCCTGCGGGCGATGTGGTACGCGTCCACCACGGCGCTCATTCGCTCACCCACCAGGACAACATCGGCGGATTCGATGGCGATGTCAGTGCCGGCGCCGATCGCCAGCCCCACATCGGCCTGCATCAGCGCCGGCGCGTCGTTGATCCCGTCTCCGACCATGGCCACGCGCTTCCCCTGCCGCTGAAGCGCGCGCACCCGCTCGGCCTTTTCGGGCGGCAGCACCTGGGCCAGCACCTCGCCGATCCCGACCTGCTCCGCCACTGCCCGAGCCGTTCGCAGATTGTCCCCCGTGATCATGACGGGCTCGATGCCGTTTGCCCGGAGCCGTGCGATCGCCTCCGCGGCATCGTCCTTCACGGTGTCAGCCAGGGCGATGAGCCCGGCGGCCCGCCCTTCCGTCGCCACTGCGATGACGGTCTGGGCCCGGGCCTCGTGCTCCGCCGCCGTTTGCCCGAGCGCGCCCATCTCAACCCCAGACTCTGTGAGGAAGCGAAGGGTGCCAACGAGTACTGGCTTGCCCGCCACAGTGGCCTTGACGCCCTTTCCCGGAACGGCTTCAAATGTCTCCGCGCGGTCGAGCCGAAGGCCCTTAGCCTTGGCGGCCTTGACCACCGCCTGACCGAGCGGGTGTTCGGAAACCTGCTCGGCCGACGCCGCCAGGGCGAGGAGACGGTCAGCCTCCCAGCCACCCGCTGGCAGCACCTCCACGACCCGGGGCTCGCCGTGCGTGATCGTCCCGGTCTTGTCCAGGACCACGACCGACACATCCTTGAACGCCTGGAAGGAGGCGGCGCTCCGCATCAGGATTCCCTGGCGGGCGGCCTCGCCGCCACCGCGGATCATCGCCAGGGGGGTAGCCATGCCGAGGGCGCAGGGGTAGCCCATCACGAGCACGGCCAGGGCCGCAAAGCCGGCGCGGTCCCAGTCGG